>JBIKOF010000171.1:0-4873 GCA_044358205.1 Gammaproteobacteria bacterium
CACCCGTTCACAGCCATACTTCGTATTCACGAACACGATGCTGCGGTTTGCATCGATCCCGGAAAGCAGCCCCAGCAGCAGAGGCATTTTTTCCTCGGTGGCCGGGAAGTAGACCGATTGCCTGACATTGGAGGCGGTGATCGAGTCGGTCTCCACCACCAGCTTTTCCGGGTCGTTCATGTGCTCATAGGCCAGTTCGAGCACTCGGTGGGAGAGGGTGGCGGAGAACAGCAGATTCTGGCGCTCGCTCGGCCCCGGCATGCGGCGCAGGAGGAAGCGGATGTCCTTGATGAAGCCCAGATCGAACATGCGATCGGCCTCATCCATCACCATCACTTCAATGGCCCGGAAGCTCACGGTCTGCTGCTTCACGAAATCGATGAGCCGGCCCGGGGTCGCGATAATGACGTCCACGCCCTCTTCGAGCTGGCGGCGCTGCTTTTCGTAATCCACCCCGCCGTAAATAAGCGCAGTGCGCAGGCCCGTATGCCGTCCAATCTGCACGGCGTCTTTGTCAATCTGGACCGCCAGCTCGCGGGTTGGGGCCAGGATGACCGCCCGCGGGTCCTCTGCCCGCCGTTCGAGGTGTGCGTCGCGGGTGAGGAGGCGGTTGAAAAGCGCCACCAGAAAAGCGGCGGTCTTGCCGGTGCCGGTCTGCGCCTGTCCAGCCACGTCCCTGCCTTCAAGCGTCAAAGGCAGGGTCATGGCCTGAATGGGCGTACAGCGGATGAAACCGGATTCTTCCAGCCCCTTCAGGAGCTGCGGATGGAGGGCAAAGTTTTCGAAGCAGACGTCAGTAAGGGTTGTATTCGACACAGCGTTTCCTGATCTCGGGGGAGGGGCGCGTGGTGCGCCGCGGGCGGGTGCCGGGGGGGAACCGGCCCAGAGACTCAAGAGTATATGTCGGTTCGCCCCCGGATGCGCGGGCGGGGCGCGGTTGCCCCGGGTCGGCGGTTGTTGCCGGCGTCGAGCCCCAGGGCCGCCGGTGCCGGATCAGTGCCCGATGAGGGACAGGAATTCCTTGCGGGTATCGGGATTGTTCTTGATGCTGCCGCGCAGTGCAGAGGTGACCGTGGTGGCGCCCGAGTGCCGCACGCCACGGGATTCCATGCACATATGCCGGCACTCGATCACAACCGCGACCCCCAGCGGCTGCAAGTGATTGGCAAGCGCATCCGCAATCTGGTTGGTGAGTCGCTCCTGAACCTGCAAGCGGCGGCTGAATACCTCAACCAGCCGCGAGATCTTGGACAGCCCCAGAATCCTGCTGTCCGGGACGTATCCAATGTGCGCCTTGCCGAAAAACGGCGCGAGATGATGTTCGCACAGGGAATACACCGGGATGTCGCGCACGATGACCATCTCGTCCGCGCTCTGCGCACCGTCCTCGAAAACCTTGAGCACATCCTCGGGTTTCTGTGCATAGCCGCGCGTGTACTCAGCGAGCGCTTTCAGGAACCGTTCCGGGGTCTCGCGCAGTCCCTCGCGATCGGGATCTTCTCCGATGAGCCGCAGCAGGTTGCGAATGACTTCAAGTTCTTCTGGCGTGGGCATGCCTATTCCTCGGCGCTGACTGAGTGTGCCGCTGATGCACGGCACGCGGTAGAACCGTTACCATACCGGACCATGTTTGGATGGTCCATGTGAAAGTCCCCATCGCCGAGTGCCAACTCGATACCCGCGCGGCAGCCGACGGCAGTCTCGAACTGCGGCTCTCCGGCCCTTGGACGACTGCGTACCGCCTGCCGCCGATTGAGGGCTTGCGAGACGATCTCGCCCGTTCTTCACGAATCACCATCGCGGCGCCCACGCTCGGCGAGTGGGATTCTCTCCTGATTGTTTTCCTCCGACAGATAGCGGCCCTGGCCGCGAGCCATGGGCGCCCGCTCGATCTGGGAGATTTGCCAGAAGGCGCGCGCCGCCTGCTCGCGCTCAGCACGGCCGTTCCAGAACGACAGGGCTCGCGCCGCTCAGCTTCTACGCTGCCATTTTTGGCGCGCCTTGGTACCGCAACACTGGAAGCCCTCAAGGGCGGCCACGCACTGCTGGCGTTCGTGGGCGAGAGCGCGCTTTCCGTGATGCGCTTGTGTCAGGGCCGTGCGCGCTTTCGACGCGCCGACTTTTTCATCATCCTGCAGCAATGCGGCGCTCAGGCCCTGCCTATCGTCTCGCTGATCAGTTTTTTGGTCGGGATGATTCTGGCCTACGTGGGTGCGGTGCAGTTGAAGCAGTTTGGGGCGCAGATATTCGTTGCCAACCTGGTCGGCCTCGGCATGGCGCGCGAGATGGGGGCGATGATGACGGCGATCATCATGGCGGGACGCACGGGCGCTGCCTTCGCCGCTCAGCTCGGCACCATGACCGTGGGTGAGGAAATCGATGCACTGCGCACCAGCGGCTTCTCGCCTATGGATTTTCTGGTTCTGCCTCGGATGCTGGCGCTGGTGCTGATGGTGCCGCTGCTGTGTCTGTATGCAGACCTTCTCGGTATCCTCGGTGGGGCGGTGGTGGCAGTCAGCTCGTTTGATCTCAGCCTCTCACAGTACTACGACCAGACCATCGCCTCGCTCAGCGTTCGCCAGTTCGCGCTGGGACTCCTGAAGGCTGCCGTCTTCGGCGTGCTGGTGGCGCTGGCGGGTTGCCTGCGTGGCATGCAGTGCGGGCGCAGCGCCGCGGCAGTAGGGGATGCGGCCACTTCGGCCGTCGTGACCGGCATCGTATGGATCATCGTCAGTGATGCGTCGCTGACCATCCTCTACGACATCCTCGGGATCTGAGCATGCGCGCGGAGACCAGCACACACGTCGAGGTCGAAGCACTGACCATGGCCTATGGCGCTTTTGTGGTGCAACGCGATCTCTCGTTCACGATCGAGCGTGGCGACATCTTCGTGGTGATGGGGGACAGCGGTTGCGGCAAGAGTACGCTGCTGCGACACATGGTCGGGTTGCAATCGCCAGCGGCGGGCGACATTCGCTACGGCGGGCAGAGTTTCCTCCACGCCGACACCGAGACCCGTGCAGCCGCGTTGCGCCGCTTTGGCGTGATGTATCAGGGCGGCGCATTGTGGAGCTCGATGACACTGGCCGAAAACGTTGCCCTCGCGCTCGAACAATACACAGCGTTGAGCCCGGCGGAGATTCGCGAGCTCGCGTCGTTCAAGCTTGCACTGGTGGGACTAGCCGGTTTCGAAGACTATTACCCATCCGAGATCAGCGGCGGCATGCAGAAGCGCGCGGGACTCGCGCGGGCCATGGCACTCGATCCGGAGATCCTGTTTTTTGATGAGCCCTCGGCGGGGCTCGATCCCATCAGCTCGCGCCGTCTCGACGAGCTCATCCTGGAACTGCGCGAAAGCCTCGGGGCCACCGTGGTCATCGTCACCCACGAGCTGCCGAGCATCTTTGCCATCGGCACCAACGGCATATTCCTGGATGCCGAACGCAAGACCATCGTGGCGCGGGGCAATCCGCGCCTTCTGCTTGAAGAGTGCGAGGATTCGAAGGTGCGAGAATTTTTGAGTCGAGGGGAGCGCAAGCCATGAGCCGTCAGGCCAACCCTGCCCTAATCGGTGGATTCATCCTGGGTGCCATCCTGCTCCTCGTAGTGGGCCTGGTGTTGTTTGGCTCGGGCCGCTACTTTCAGGACATCACCACAGCGGTGCTTTATTTCGAAGGCGATGTTCAGGGACTCAACGTCGGGGCAGCGGTAAAGTTCCGCGGGGTGAAGATTGGGGAAGTCACCTCGATCAACACCTATTTCGACCCCGAGACGCTGGAAGTCCGCATCCCGGTCACGGTGAACCTGGTGAACGTGCGCAAGATCACCGCCAACGCATTCCGCGGCAAATCGAATGGATTCAAGGTGCTCGTTGACGGGGGGCTGCGCGGACAACTGCGTACCGAGAGTCTCGTCACCGGTTTGTTATTTGTTCAACTCGACTTCTATCCCAATGCTCCCACACCCGATCACCCCCTGGTGGACAGCATGACGGGGCTCAACGAAATTCCAACCGTACCCACCGTGTTGCAGGAAGCTCAGACCACCGTGCGGCAGCTCGTCGATCGGCTCGGCAAGTTGCCCCTGGATAACATGTTGCAGTCGCTGAACGGTGTGCTCGCCGGCGCGGACAAGCTGCTCAACGCGCCCGGTGTGCAGCAGGCGCCAGCAGATCTGCAAGCGGCTCTGGCCGATGTTCGCAGGGTGAGCCAGCGAACGGATGCGCAGCTTGGACCGCTGCTGGAGAATGCCACCGCCGCACTTGCCAACATCAATCTTCTCGCGGCCGAGTTGCGGCCCGTGGTGACCCGCGCAGAGCGGACGCTGACAACCGTGGACGACCTTGCAAATCGGGATGGGGTGCGGTTGTTGCAACGACTCGACGAGGCTGTCGTGCAAGCCAATGCCACCTTGCGCGAAACCCAGTCGGCGATGGCAGGTGTGAGCGATCTCACCCTGCCGACCTCGGCCACGGGCCATCAGCTGCGCAGCACCCTTACCGAGGTGAGTGCGGCCGCGCGTGCAGTGAACGACCTGGCAGAGGCGCTGGAGGCCCAACCGAACGCGGTCATCTTCGGCAAACAGGCGGAGCTCGCTGAATGAAATCTTTCCAGTTCCTGTCGACCCTCGGTCGCGTACTCTTGTTGGGGCTTCCCCTCGTCCTGACCGCCTGTGGCTTGACCCCGACGCGTCAGCCCCACCTCTACGGACTGGTGGCCCGCGCCGAGCCCGCGCACGCGACGTGGCCGTCGGAGGCCCCACTCATCGCAGTTGGTCCCATCGACCTCCCGGATTACGTGCGACGCGCACAGATTCTTACCCTGTCCGAAGAGGTGGAGTACCGTGCGTCCAGCACGGGTCGCTGGGCTGTGCG
>JBIKOF010000173.1:0-4849 GCA_044358205.1 Gammaproteobacteria bacterium
AATGAGCATGCAAGATCCAATCGCCGATATGCTGACGCGCATTCGTAACGCGCAGGCGAGAGTGAAACGCGAAGTCGTCATTCCCGCCTCGAAGCGAAAGGCTGCGATTGCAGAGGTCCTCAAGAACGAGGGCTACATCGCTGACTACCGCGTGAACGAGGGCGAAGGGCATCCTGAACTCGTCGTGGAGCTTCGCTACTACGACGGTCGCCCAGTTATTGAGAAAATTCAGCGGGTCAGCAGACCTGGGCTTCGCGTTTACCGCGGCAGCGAAGAATTGCCCCGAATCGTCGGCGGACTCGGGATCGCCATCGTGTCTACTTCGCGCGGCCTCATGACTGACCGCGCTGCCCGTGCACTCGGCATCGGCGGCGAAGTCCTCTGCTCCGTATACTAGGATTTAAGCCATGTCTCGCGTAGCCAAGAAGCCGATTCCCCTGCCCAAGGGCGTAGAGGTCCAGATCAGTGGACAGAACATTATGGTCAAGGGCCCTAAGGGCGCCTTGAGTCATCTGCTGCACGCCCGTGTGGCGCTGTCCGAAGTGGATGGCGAGCTGCGGGTGGAACCCCGCGACGAAACCCAGGATGGCAACGCCCAAGCCGGTACTGCGCGGGCCTTGCTGAGCAACATGGTGACGGGTGTCTCTGCCGGTTTCGAGCGTAGGCTGGACATCAATGGCGTGGGCTACCGGGCGCAAGCAAAGGGCGAGACGGTCAGTCTGGCTCTCGGCTTCTCGCATCCGGTCGAATTTCCGGTCCCCGCGGGGATTACGGTGGAAACACCCACCCAGACCGAAATCGTCATCAAGGGTATCGACAAGCAGGCAGTCGGACAGGTTGCCGCCAATATCCGTGCTTACCGACCGCCGGAGCCTTACAAGGGCAAGGGTGTGCGTTACCGCAACGAACAAATCCTGCGCAAGGAAGCCAAGAAGACCTGAGGCTGGTCAATCCGTACCTCGGCGGTACGGGGACTGGCGCCAACAGATTCAGAGTGGACGATCAACGATGAACAAGAAAAGCTCGCGCCTCCGCCGCGCGAAACAGACCCGCAAGCACATCCGAGAAATCGGCGGGATGCGCCTTTCGGTCTACCGGACCCCGAGGCACATCTACGCGCAAGTGATGTCGGTCGACGGGTCGCGCGTGCTCGCTGCGGCCTCGACGGTGGAAAAGGATCTTCGCGACTCGCTGGCCCACGGGGGCAACATTACGGCTGCGGCCGTGGTGGGCAAACTGGTCGCGGAACGCGCGGTGAAGGCCGGCGTGGAAACCGTCGCCTTCGATCGTTCCGGCTTCAAATATCATGGTCGCATCAAGGCGCTCGCTGACGCCGCCCGCGAACATGGCCTGAAATTCTAGGAGTACTGCGTCCATGAGCGTGAATGACGGCATGTCCGATAGCAACGAAGGCTACCTCGAGAAACTCGTGGCAGTGAATCGCGTTGCCAAGGTAGTCAAGGGCGGGCGCATTTTTGGTTTCGCGGCACTGACAGTGGTCGGTGACGGCAACGGTCGGGTCGGTATGGGGCGCGGTAAGGCGCGTGAAGTGCCCGCCGCGATCCAGAAGTCTCTGGAAAATGCACGGCGTAACATGACCACAGTCGCCCTCAAGGGAGACACGCTCCAGTACCCACTGGTTGGGGAACACGGCGCGGCCAAGGTCTTCATGGCCCCGGCTTCCCAGGGTACCGGGATTATCGCGGGTGGCCCGATGCGCGCCGTTTTCGAGGCCATTGGGGTTCACAACGTGCTCGCGAAGTGCATCGGGACCACGAATCCGATCAACGTCGTGCGCGCCACCATCAACGGCCTGCGCAACATGGCCTCGCCCGATTACATTGCCAGCAAGCGCGGCAAGACGGTCGACGAGATCCGAGGGTAAGTGGACATGAGCACCGATCGAAAACTGAAGGTTACGCTCGTGAAGAGCGTTTCTGGTCGCCTCGCGGCCCATCAGGCATGCGTGCGGGGTCTTGGGCTGCGTCGCATCCACCACTGCGTGGAAGTGGCGGATACCCGCGAGAACCGCGGCATGATTAACAAGGTCGGCTACCTCCTAACGGTTCAAGAGGTCTGAGATGTACCTGAATTCAATTCATCCGGCGCCTGGCGCCAAAAAGCCCAAGAAGCGACTTGGTCGCGGTATTGGCTCTGGTCTGGGTAAAACCGCAGGCCGTGGACACAAAGGCCAAAAGGCTCGCGCCGGTGGCTACCACAAGGTGGGCTTTGAGGGCGGCCAGATGCCAATTCAACGGCGGTTGCCCAAGTTCGGCTTCCGCTCGCTGAAGGCGCTTACCCGGGACGAGGTTCGCCTCAACGAGCTCGCGCTCGTCACTGCCGAAGTGGTCGATCTGCTGTCCCTCAAGGCCGCAGGTGTCATTCGCGGAGACGTTTTGGACGTTAAGATCATCGCCAGCGGCAAGATTGAGCGACCAGTGACCGTGCGCGGAATCCGCGTTACCGCGGGCGCGCGAGCCGCCATTGAAGCGGCCGGGGGCAAGGTCGAAGCCTGAGCACCGATATGGCAACCGCGACGCGCAATCTACCGGGTGGTGTAGCAGGACTGGGCAAGCTCACAGAGCTGCGTCAGCGCCTGCTGTTCCTGCTCGGGGCGATTGTGGTGTTCCGCATCTGCACCCATATCCCGGTCCCGGGCATCAACCCGGTGGCGCTCGCCGACCTGTTCAACTCGCAGAGCGGTACGATTCTCGGCATGTTCAACATGTTTTCCGGTGGCGCGCTAGAGCGGTTCTCCGTGGTGGCGCTCGGAATCATGCCCTACATCTCCGCTTCTATCATTCTGCAGCTGCTGACACTCGTGCACCCCAAGCTCGAACAGCTCAAGAAGGAGGGCGAGAGCGGGCGGCGCAAGATTAACCAGTACACCCGTTACGCAACCGTGGTGCTGGCTGTATTTCAGGCAACGGGCATCTCCATCATGCTCGAACAGCAGACGGGAGCTGGCGTCCCTCTGGTGATGTACCCTGGCCTCGCATTCAAGCTCACCTGCGTCACGACGCTGGTGTCGGGCACGCTGTTTCTGATGTGGCTCGGCGAGCAAGTGACCGAGCGTGGCATCGGAAATGGAATTTCAATGATCATCTTCGCCGGGATCGTTGCTGGCTTCCCGGCAGCAATCGGCGGCACATTCGAGCTCGCGCGTACGGGGGAGCTTCATATTTTTCTGGTGCTCGCGCTGCTCGCGCTTGCGCTGCTGGTTACGGCACTCGTGGTGTTTGTGGAGCGAGGCCAACGGCGAATCACGGTAAATTACGCGAAGCAGCAACGGGGCCGGCAGATGTTCGCGGCCCAGTCGAGCCACTTGCCTCTAAAGATCAATATGGCCGGGGTCATCCCGCCCATCTTTGCTTCGAGTATCATTCTGTTCCCGAGCACAGTCGCCGGATGGTTCGGTAACGCGCAGGGCATGACGTGGCTGCGCGATCTGGCTGCGGCGCTATCGCCCGGTCAACCCATTTATGTCGGCCTCTACGCCGTTGCCATCATCTTTTTCTGCTTCTTCTATACGGCGCTCGTGTTCAATCCGCGGGAAACAGCCGAGAACCTTAAGAAGTCGGGTGCATTGGTTCCAGGTTTTCGGCCCGGGGATCACACGGCAAAGTATATCGACGGGGTGATGACCCGGTTGACGGCGGCGGGCGCGGTGTACATCACGCTGGTTTGCCTGTTGCCCGAATTCCTCATCGTAGAGTTCAACGTGCCTTTCTACTTTGGCGGCACGTCTTTGCTCATCACGGTGGTGGTCGTAATGGATTTCATGGCCCAGGTGCAATCTCACCTCATGAGCCACCAGTACGAAGGACTGTTGAAGAAGGCCAACCTTAAGGGTTACGGCCGCCGGCCCAGAGCTTAAGCAGGAAGTTTTTCAATGAAAGTACGCGCATCGATCAAAACGATTTGCCGGAACTGCCGGATTATCCGGCGTAAGGGCACGGTGCGGGTGATCTGCAAGGATCCCCGACACAAGCAGCGTCAGGGTTAACGAGTTAACGAGGCACCAAGTTATGGCGCGTGTCGCAGGCGTAAACATTCCAGACCGCAAGCATGCGGTCATTGCCCTCACCCAGATCTATGGGATTGGCCCAACACGGGCCCGTCACATCTGTGCGTCGGCTAACGTACCCCCCAACGTCAAGATCAAGGATTTGACGGAGGAGCAGATCGAGTCATTGCGCGCCGAAGTGGGCAAGCTGACTGTCGAGGGTGACCTGCGACGCGAAGTGTCCATGAGCATCAAGCGACTCATGGACCTCGGTTGCTACCGCGGCGTCCGCCATCGGCGCGGGATGCCGGTCAGAGGCCAGCGCACGCGCACGAACGCTCGGACCCGCAAGGGACCGCGTCGGGCCGTCAAGAAATAATCAGGTAGGATTCCTATGGCAACCGCACAGAACGCTGGCAAGGCCCGCAAGCGCGTCAAGAAGACGGTGGTGGACGGGATTGCGCATATCCATGCGTCGTTCAACAACACCATCATCACCATCACCGATCGTCAGGGCAACACGCTGGCGTGGGCGACCGCGGGGGGCAGTGGCTTCCGAGGTTCCCGCAAGAGCACGCCGTTCGCAGCGCAGGTTGCAGCTGAAAAGCTCGGGCACGTCATCGACGACTACGGCACGCTCAACCTGGATGTTTTCGTCAAGGGCCCGGGACCAGGCCGAGAGTCCGCAGTGCGGGCATTGAACGCCGCAGGCTTTAAAATCACGAACATCACTGACGTGACCCCCATTCCGCACAATGGTTGCCGGCCGCCCAAGAAGCGCCGCGTCTAAAGATCGAGGATAGCGCATGGCCAGATATCTCGGACCCAAATGCAAGCTGAGCC
>JBIKOF010000172.1:0-4849 GCA_044358205.1 Gammaproteobacteria bacterium
CAGGTGCGACCACGATGGGCCGGCATGCAAACGATCTACGACAACCCCAACCGTCTGGGCGTCGATCGCTGGCTGGCGGCCCTTGCGGGCTTTCATCTTGCGGGCGGTGCGGTGTGCGTGATTGATGCCGGCACCGCGCTCACCGTCGATATTGTTACGGCCGATGGCACTCATCGCGGCGGACTCATTGCACCGGGGCTCGCGCTGATGGCGCGCAGTCTTACCCAAGGCACGGCGCAGCTTTCCCTGGACACGCTCACCGCTGTGGACCAGTTTGCCACCAACACCCGGGATGGGATCTCGCTAGGCTGCCGCGACGCGGTCGCAGGGCTTCTGACGCGTGTCGCCGAGCGCTGTGCGCGCGACTACGGGGGCGCACCGCGTTTTATCGTCACGGGCGGCGAGGCTGAAGACATTCTGTCCCTGAGCCCGTTTGCCCTGGAATGCGTGCCCGATCTGGTGCACCAGGGCATCGTGCTCGCGGCCGACGCCGTTGGCTGAAATATCGCGCTGATCTGCCGCGCAGGGTGCGCGCAAGCGCCTAGTGCGCGCCTCCAGAATCCACGCTGGCACGCGCACGCTCGGGGCGCGCCAGCCACAACACCGGAATCAGCAGCAGGAACAGCACCGCGCAGGTTGCCATGACATCGTTGGCGGCCAGCATGAACGCCTGCTGATCGATAAGTCGATTGAGCACGGCCGCTCCTTGCCCGGGCCCAAGCGGCCCCGTATCTCCGCCCTGCAGCAGCGCCAGCGCCCCCGGATTATTGTTGGCCACCTGTTCCGTGAGATAGGCGTGATGAACGCTTGCCCGATCGTCCCATACGGTGGTCGCGACCGATGCGCCAAACGCACCCGCGGTGATGCGGGCGAAGTTGAGGAGGCCGGACGCCGACGAGATTTTGTCCGGTGGAATGCCCTGCAGGCCAAGATTGAACAGTGGAATGAAGAACGTTCCGATGGCTGCGCCCTGCAACACCGTCGGCAGAATCACCGTCGGGAGATCGACATTGGTGTTGAAGTGCGCGCGCATGGCGAGCACCACGGCAAACATCAGAAAACCGAAACTGGCGAACCATCGGGCGTCGTACCGGGTAATGTTCTTGCCCACCCACGGCGAGAGGATGAGGGCCAGGATCCCCACCGGTGCCATGGCAAATCCCGCCAGCGTGGGGGTGTATCCCATGTGCTGTTGCAGCCATAGCGGGAGCAACACCACGTTACCGAAGAACATGCTGTAAGCGAGCGATACGGTGAGGGTTGCGGCCCAGAAATTACGGCGTGCAAAAAGCCCGAGATCGACGATGGGATGGCTGTCCGTCAATTCCCAGATAAGAAAGGCCAGAAACGCCACACCACTGACGATGGCGAGCCCAAGGATAAGATTGGACTCGAACCAATCCAGTTCCTTGCCCTTGTCCAGCATGATCTGGAAACACCCGACCCACAGAATGAGCAGGCATAGCCCCACCAGATCGACTGGCAGCTTTTTCACGGGCGCTTCGCGATTCCGGTACAGGAACCAGGTGGCCAAGGCGGCCAGCCCGCCCACCGGGAGATTGATATAGAAGATCCACTCCCAGCTGATGTTGTCCGTAATCCAGCCGCCGAGCACCGGCCCCATGATGGGTGCCACGAGACTTGTCATCGACCACATGGCGAGCGCCATGCCCGAGCTTTCGCGTGGATAGCTTGCAAGCAGCAGCGACTGCGAGAGCGGAATCATCGGGCCTGCCACCGCGCCTTGCATGATGCGAAACAGGATGAGGGTTTCGATATTGGGCGCGAGTCCGCACAGCCACGATGCCAGCGTGAACAGCAGCACGCTCGTTACAAACAGTCGCACCGGTCCCACCCGTTGGGCCAACCATCCAGTAAGCGGCAGCGAAATGCCATTGGCCACCGCAAAAGAGGTGATGACCCAGGTGCCCTTGTTTGGGGCTACGCCCAGATCTCCCGCAATGGCGGGAATGGACACATTGGCAATGGAGACATCCAGCACGTTCATGAACGTGGCGGTGGAGAGCGCCACCGTGCCGGCGACCAGGCGCCATCCGGCAAGCGGGGGAGGGGGGTAGCTCGCGCTCACGCGAAGCGTCTCAGCGTGCGCCCGGCGCCGCCGCCATGTTGGCGGCGATGATTTCTGCGATGCGTTCGTCGGCCGCGGTGTCCTGACCCTCGAAGATATCGGTGGTGCTGGCGTGGGCTTCCGTGCCCTTGGCCAGTACAGGCCCTGAGCTATCGCGCACATCAACTTCCACCTGCATCGACAAGCCCACCCGCAGCGGATTTGCGGCGAGGGTTGCGGGATCGAGCTCGATGCGAACTGGCACGCGCTGGACTATCTTGATCCAGTTACCAGTCGCGTTCTGCGCGGGCAGCAGCGCAAACGCCGCGCCTGTACCCGCGCCAAGGCCAGCCACACGTCCTGCGTACTCAACTTCGGTGCCATAGAGATCGGCCGTTACCTTGGCGGGCTGGCCGATGCGCATACGGCCCAGCTGGCCCTCCTTGAAATTTGCGTCCACCCAGACCTTGTCGAGCGGCACCACCGACATCAACGGCATGCCGGGCGATACGCGTTGCCCCACTTGCACAACCCGCTTGGCGATATCGCCGCGCACCGGCGCAAGGATGCGCGTACGCGCGAGCGCGAGATGCGCCTCACGCACGGCGGCGGCGGCGCGTAACACATTGGGATGTTCGGCCACCGAGGTTCCCTCGGTGAGCGCCCGGTTCGCCCCCAGACGCTCGCGCGCGGAAGCAATGGTCGCACTGGCTGCGCTGCGGGCGGCGATGGCAGCGCGCAGCGCAGCCTCGGCGTGGCGCAACTCTTCACGCCCGACGGCCCCGGTGGCAATGAGCCCGCGTCGGGTTGCCAAATCATCGGTGGCTTTTTCGACCTCGGCGCGGGTGCGCAGCAGGTTAGCCTCTGCGGCCGCGATATCGGCATCGAGCGTGTCGTTGTTTTCGTACAGCGCGCTCACTTCGCGCACGGCACGCCCTAAATCTGCTTCCGCTGCCAGAAGCGCGATCCGAGTGTCTGCTTCGTCCAGCAGCACCAGCGCATTTCCGGCTTCCACGTGCTGGGTTTCGCGTACGGATACTGCCTTCACCGTGCCGGCAACCAAAGGCGTTATGGTGACGATGTTGGCCGCGACGTAGGCATCGTCGGTGAACTCGTAATGTCTGGCCACCCACCAGTACCACGCGGCCCAGGCGATGCCTGCCAGTCCCACACCTACGGCGAGGATGAGCAGCAGTGGCACACGGCGGCGACGTGCGATGGGCAGCGTGTCGGGATCTACGGTCATGGGTCTTTCCTTGCGAGCCCGGGCAGGGTTGCAGAAGGCAATGCGGCTGTTTCGACGCCACCGCCCAGTGCCTGTTTCAATGCGACATCCAGTGCCAGTGCCCGCGCGCGAAGGGCGGTATCGGCACGACGTTCTTCGAGCAGGGCGCTTTCCGTCGACAGCACCGTCAGGTAGCCGGTAAGGCCTGCCTTGTAGCGTTGCAGGGCCACGTCATAGGCCTGCTCCGCCGCCCGACGTGCCCGGTGCTGAACTTCGGTTTGCCGCTGCAAGGCGCGAATCGAAGTGATTGCATGGATGACCTCCTGCATGGCCTCCAGCAGGGTGTCGTTGTAGTGGGCAATGGCGGCATCGCCCTGCGCCGTGACAAAGCTCAACTTGGCGCGCAGCCGTCCGGCATCAAACAACGGCAGCCGAACCGATGGCGCGATGCCATAAATGCCGGATCCGGTCTGCATCAGATCGTCGAGCCCGAGCGACGAGAAGCCCGCGAACGACGACAGGTTCACCGTTGGATAGAACTCGCCTTTGACCGACTGGATCCCATGGATGAGGCTCTCGACCTGCCAGCGTGCAGCCACCAGGTCCGCGCGGCGCGCAACGAGATCCGAGGGAATCGGGTCCGGCAAGGCCGGTACTGGCAGGGTCTTGAGGCTGGGCGCTAGATTTGCCGTGGATGCCAGCGGCACCACCGCGAGTCGGCTCAGCGCGCTGCGCAGCAGGGAGATTTGTTCATCGAGGCGTGCAATTTCTTCTTCCGCCTTGGGAATGGCGGCCTGTGCCTGCAAGCGCTCGACCTGGGAATCCAGGCCCATGGCAACGCGCGCATCGACCAGCGCCAGAATGCGTTCGCGCTGGGCGATAGTGGCCAGACCCACCTCTCGCTGAGCACAGGCCTCGGCCAACCGAAAATACGTTCGCGCCACGGCAGAGGCGATGGCGAGGTGGGCAACCTTCATCATCATGCGGTCGGCCTCCACCTGCTGCTCGGCCGCCGTGCGCGCCTCGCGCAGTTTGCCGAACAGGTCGAGTTCCCAGGTCAGGTCTACTGCAAAGCGGCTATCCACTTCCTGGTCGCCGGCGAGGGCGGGAGGAATGAGGCCGTTTTCGCTGTAGCGCTGCCAGGTGCCTGCATAACCCGCATCCACACGCGGTTTGCGGAGTGCGCCGACATAACCCGCAATGGACTCTGCGATCCGCACGCGGGCCTCTGCGAAATCAAGGTCCGGATTTTCGCGCAGCGCGTTCTCGACAAGATCGTCGAGGGCGGGATCGCGATAAGACTCCCACCAGGCGGTATCTGGCCAATCGACGAAGCGCGTGTCGGCGATGTCTTCCGGAACCTCGCGCTTCACACCCAGCAGATCGATTCCGGTGTAGCGAACGCAGCCCGTGAGACCCATGAGCAGGGTAAGCACAACCAGAGACCGCGTGACCAATCGTTCAAGAAGCATGCAAAGGGTAGGCGCGCGCTGACGACGCGCGACGGAGAAGAGACAGGGAAGGCATGACAACCATCTTACTGCTTGCGTAAGAAT
>JBIKOF010000175.1:0-4835 GCA_044358205.1 Gammaproteobacteria bacterium
CGCTGCGACGTGATGATCGAGGCCTTTCGTCCCGGCGTGGTCGAGAGGCTAGGGGTTGGATACGAGGCCGTGCGCGCGCGGAACCCCGGCATCGTGTACTGCTCGATGTCGGCCTGGGGTCAGGATGGTCCCTATCGCTTCAAGCCGGCCCACGATCTCACCACCGAGGCAATCGCTGGAGTGCTCAACTTGAACCAGGGCAAGGATGGTGCGCCTGCTATCCCTGGCATCGCCTGCGCCGACATGTTGAGCTCCATGATGGCGCTCTCCGGAATCCTGATGGCCCTGCTCCGACGCAAGGAAACCGGCGCCGGGGATTACATAGATATTGCAATGGCCGACAGCCTGCTCGCCGCGATGGTGAACAACCTCGGTTCCACTTTCACGGAGAACAAGGCGCCTGTCCTGAGCGAAGAGCGGGCGCTGGGTGGTTACGCTTTCTACAACATCTATGAGACGCGGGATGGTCGGCACGTGGTGTTCGGTGGATCGGAAACGCACTTCGCGAAGGCGGCGCTGGAGAAGCTTGGGCGCCCCGACCTTCTGGACGCGTGCGTCACGCCGCCGGGCCCCGGTCAGGAGCCTGCCAAGGCCTTCCTGCGCGAAGTCATGAAAACTCGCACTCAGGCCGAATGGGTCGCGTTCTTCGAGGGTGTAGACACCGCCTTCGCACCCGTGCACACGCTGCCCGAGGCCATGGCAGATCCCCAGCTACGCCACCGCCAGATGATTCTGGAGGACGCGCGCGGCTGGAAACACATCGGAATACCGATGAAATTTGCGCAAGAGCCTGGGCAGATGGTGTTGCAATGGCCCGCCTTGGGCGAACACACGGAGACGATTCTCGAAGAGTTGGGCCACGATGCCGCGGCGCGCGCCCGTCTGAAAGCTGCCGGGGTTTACTAAATTTCGACGGCGCGCTGGGGCGTGACTCAGGCACCGGCAACAGTGCGCGTTTCAGGCCTCCCTTCGGCGGGCAACTCGAAGCGGAGGCCGAGGGCCGCGGCATAACGCAAAATCCGGCAGCATTTGCCCCGGTTTGATAACACCGGAAAGAATCCCCGACTCGCGAAGGGCGATGGTCGCTTCTTCCATGACAGCAAGCGCCGCGGGTGGAATGCGGGACTTTGCATAGTTACGGATCTCGGCAAGCTTTTGTTCAAGTGACATGGCGATGCTCCTTTAGCGAACGCTGGTCCCACTATACCGCAGTAGTCTTGGACACGCTCCCCGCGGCCAAGAGGTTCACCGGTTTGCAATCATCCGCCCACGCAGGTCGAGCCATTCCACATAAAATCAGATGCCGCCTGCGGGACTCCCCCAGCGCGGCTTTCGCTTCTCGACGAACGCGCGCAAGCCTTCTCTGCCATCCGCCGTGTTGAAGATGCTGCACAGTGTTTCAATCTGATTTTCGACGTTGCGCCTATAGTCCAGGTCGTTGGCGCGCATGAAGGATCTCCGGCCAAGCGCCATGATCACCGGCGATTTTTCCGCGAACATCCGGCCCATGTCTTCACACGCAGCCAAGAGCTGGTCACGCGGAACAACTCGATTGAGCAGCCCCAGTTCCAACGCTTCCTGTGCCTGAATGGGCTTACCGCCAAAAAGGAGCTCGAAGGCCTTGTTGCGGCTGATTTGTCGGGGCAGGTGGGCATAGTGGATGGCCGGAATGACACCCACGTCGATTTCCGGGTAACCCAGATCTACATCATCGGCTGCGAGCGCGACATCGCAATTGATGGCCAGCGTCATGCCGGCACCTCTGGCGGGTCCATTGATGGCGGCAAGGGTGGGCTTGGTCATCGCATACTGGATATCCATGGTGTCCATGTAGAACCGATAGAGGAACCGGCGCAGATCCAGCGCATCTCCTGCATGGACCATTTTCAAATCCATGCCACCGCAGAACATGCGATCGAGCGCACTGCCCAGAACAACCGCGCGTACCGCTGGATCGCGATCTGCCTCCCGAAGGCCCGCATGAATCTGGTCGATCATGGGGTGATCGATGACATTCACGGGTGCCCGGTTCATCAGAACGAAAGCCACTGGGCCGCGACGCTCGCGTATTACGAGTTCAGAGTTGGACATGGACCCTGCCTGGAAAGGGAGTTGGGAACCCCATCTTCCCTGCGGGTCCCTGCGCTGGCAATGGGTGCGGGGGAAGCGCGACCACGCCTGCGCTCAGGCGGCAAGGAAGTTGGCGAGATGGGTTCCCCAATCCCTGCCAGTTCGATGAACTCTCCTGTGTCGTCTCCGAGGTTGTCGTAGTGGATCTCGTTGATCCAGACCACAGGCACGCCGGGAAGATGCGGCGCGTCGCTTCGCTCGCGTCGAGAGTGAGAGAATTACGCACAAGCAGGCCCGCGATTTTCTGGCCCGTTTCGCCGCATCAATCATTACCGGGTGGATACAAGGTCGTCGATAGCGGCCAGACCTTCGTGTGAAGCTGTACCGACCTCAATAGGTCTCCAGGTGCAAGCGACCCTCTCGCTTCAGTCGGGATGCGAGCGACTCCCACGATAGACCCGAGCCTTCCGCAATATCCCTCAACGCGTCAACCACCCCGGCTTCCATGGCTTTCAGTCCACAGACGAAGAAGTAGGCATTGTCGTCCGCCAACAGGGTGGCAAGATCCGCGTGCTGCCGTCGCATCAGATCCTGCACGTAGGTCTTGGGTTCGCCGGGCGTGCGACTGTAAGCGAGATGTATCTCAATGAAATCGTTGGGCAGATTCTGCAGAGGACCGAAGTAGGGAAGCTCTTCCGGTGTCCGGGCGCCGAAGAACAGCAGCAATCTCCCGCCTGCGAATTTGCCGCTGGCGCGTTGTCGGCGGCGCCACTCAGTCATGGCCCGCATCGGCGCACTGCCCGTACCGGTGCAAATCATCACGAGGTGGCTGCCGGGATGGTTCGGCATGAGAAAACTCGCGCCGAAAGGTCCCACCACATCGACTACCGCACCGACCTCCAGGTCGCACAGGTAATTGCTGGCAACCCCGCGGACCGCTTGGCCCTGATGGTCTTCCAGCACCCTTTTCACAGTTAGCGAAACATTGTTGTATCCGGATCGCTCACCATCCCGCGGACTTGCCACACTGTACTGCCGGGGATGATGCGGCCGGCCCTCGGCATCCTGTCCTGGCGGAACAATGCCGATACTCTGTCCCTCAAGCACCGGAAACGGAATGTTCGCAAAGTCGAGCACGATGTGGTGGGTATCGTAATCTGTTCCGACCTGAGTCACGCGGTGGTTTCCCACCACTCGAGCGGACACCGATCGCTCCGGGCACCGCGGCCCATAAAGGTTCGTATAAGGATGAGCTGCAGACCAGGGCGGAACCACCGCGCTGTATTGCGTGGAATTCGCTGGGGACAGAGCGTCGACTGGAACTGGCACAGCTGCGCTCTCAGGCATGGCTTCGGCGCCGGGCTGGGCCCCCATGTCGGTGGGCTCGGGCGGAAGTTCGGCTGGCAATTCGTCCCACGAGAGTTGGGCGTCCAGAGAGTAAGCCCGCACGCGAGGCACCTCCCGCCAGTTGTCGATACTGCCTGTCGGGCAGGGTGGAACGCAGGCCATGCAGAAATTGCACTTGTCTACGTCCACCACATAATTCCGCGAATCATGGGTTACTGCACCCACGGGGCAAGTCGCCTCGCAGGTGTTGCAGCGGATACAGACCTCGGGGT
Organism: Gammaproteobacteria bacterium; assembly: GCA_044358205.1. GTDB lineage: Bacteria > Pseudomonadota > Gammaproteobacteria > CAIKBL01. The sequence goes on from JBIKOF010000175.1 coordinate 3,690, forward strand.
CGATGAGGTGTTGCCTAATCGTCCCGCCCTGTAGGGATTCCACGGTCGCGGTCATGCCAATGCCATTTTTAATTGAACCGGACGTACTCGAAGTCGGCCGCTTGCTTGTTGATGCCGATTGGCGGCGGTGCGATCCAGTTGGCAAAGCGGCCTGGTTCCACCACACGTCCCATGAGGCTCGCGACGAATGCCCGATCCTCCGCCGTTGGCATCCAGTCGCGTACACGCGCGCCCCACTCAGCATCGCTGATCACCTGACCCTCAGGTGACACCTTCAAGTCGCGCAGGGTGCCGATATTCCGGTGGAAGGCCTTGTGGGGCACGCTCAGACGGAATGAGATCCCGGCTTTTTCGATTACTTTATTCCAGCGCTCGACACCACCGATGGAGTCCTTGATGTAGTCGTCGCGCAGCACCTCGTTCAGCGCGTTCAACATCGGCACATCCTTGTCGATGATTTGCCCGCCGTGGACTTCCATTACCCGATAGGTCGCGCCCTTGAGCAGGTGATCATCATTGCGCTTGTTTTCTTCAAAGCGCCCCTTCAGGCCCGAACTGTAGAAGGTCGCCGCATTACTGCTTTGGTCCGCGCCGAAGAGATCGATGGTGACGCTGTAATGGAAGTTTAAATAGCGCTGAATGGTGGGCAGATCGATCACCCCGGCCGCCCGAAGTCGTGCCGGGTCGTCGGTTTTCAGTTCGTTCATCACCTGGCAGGTACGCAGGATGATGCGGCTTATGCCTGACTCACCCACGAACATGTGGTGGGCCTCCTCTGTCAGCATGAACCGTGTGGTTCTTGCCAGCGGGTCGAACCCACTCTCGGCCAGCGCGCAGAGCTGGAACTTGCCGTCGCGGTCGGTGAAGTAGGTAAACATGAAAAACGCGAGCCAATCCGGGGTCTTCTCGTTGAAAGCACCCAGAATGCGCGGGTTGTCCTCGTCGCCAGAGCGACGTTCGAGCAGGGCTTCGGCCTCCTCGCGTCCGTCGCGTCCGAAATACTTGTGCAGCAGGTACACCATGGCCCACAGGTGGCGTCCCTCTTCCACGTTCACCTGAAACAGGTTGCGCAGGTCGTACTGGCTCGGACAGGTCAGCCCGAGATGGCGCTGCTGCTCGACGCTCGCCGGTTCAGTGTCTCCCTGA
>JBIKOF010000174.1:0-4835 GCA_044358205.1 Gammaproteobacteria bacterium
AGCGGGCATCTGTTAGCCCGCGGAGGGCGCTCACTGTGCGGCCGCATCGATCCCTCACAACTCACGCGGACGTGCAGTGAGATGCCCAGAGCGGGCATCTGTTAGCCCGCGGAGGGCGCTCACTGGGCGGCCGCCACCAACCCCGGTTAATGCATCACGCACCGGGGACGCACGGCGGTCGCCCCTCCGCGCTTCACGCTGCGCGAGGCGCGCTCCGGAGCATCCCACCCCGCGTCCCTTAAGCCTCAGGCGGACGTGCAGTGAAATGCGCGAAACAGATCTATGAACCCATGGATCCCGAGTGCGAAAGCCCCCTACACTCGCAGCGCACGCGCAGCGCGCGTCGAGGTCTCCAACCATCCATCTGGGTCAAGATAACGAGGGAATCTCCATGGCAACGAAGGCAGCGGCGGACGTCGCGAAAATCATCAAGGCGAACAACAAGGCACTCGGCGCCGAAGTGGCCGCAGGGAATGCGGCTGCCATCGGCAAGATGTATGCGAAGGGCGCAATGCTCATGCCCACCGGGGCAGGGATCCTTAAGGGCAAAGACATCGCAGGCTTCTGGCAAGGCGCCATCAACGCGGGCATCAAGGGTGCAACCCTGAAGTCCAAGGAAGTGGAAGTCCTCGGAGGCAGCACGGCAGTCGAGGTGGGCACCTATGTTCTTACCGGGGAAGGTGGTGCCGTCGCCGATGAGGGCAAGTACATCGTGGTGTGGAAGAAAGACGGGAAAGCTTGGAAGCTTTATCGGGACATCTTCAACTCCAGCCGTCCCGCGGGCTGAATGATCGATGCCCCCGCGCCGCTTGGCGCGGGGGGCTTTGTGCGCCGGCCCTCAGGGCGCTGCCGCCGGCGCCTCCTCTTCCCGGGCACGTGCTCGGGCCGCGCGAGCTTCGCGCGCCTCCTCCTGCGTCCTTGCATTGTCGTCACGCCAGCGATATTTCACATTACCTAGCAAGCCCGACAGTGGCCGGATCCAGGCCCCCTGCACTGCCGCGTCTCCCGCAGTGTTGATGATTTCCTCCAGATTCGAGTGCGGCTCGGTGAGGCTGCCCCACACCTTGAAGCGCGGGCCGCGCCAGTAACCCGTAGCGCTGCGCGCATCCTCGAGCAGGTTGAGGCTGTACAAAATGGCGGCCCCCTTGCCCAGCATGTCGAGCTCGGCGGTCAGTTCGAGAGGACTGTCCAGCAGGTCCACCCCCGCAGTCTGGTGGATGTCGCCGCGCGCCATCATGGCAATGGTCGGACTCAGCATTTCAAAGGCCGCGAGGCGCACGCCCTCGGGACCACGCCGTTCGAGATGGATGTCGATGGTGTCGTAGTCGATCTCGGCCATGTAATTCACCAGCCGCGCCACGGCGCCGGCGCCAAAGCCTCCTGTCGGCAAATAGGACAGGCCTTCGCCAACTACGCCCAGAAATGCCGAGGCGCCCAGCAGCAGTCCGCTGTCGGGCGGCAGGGGTCGGAACAGACCCTCCCGACTTTGCAGCCTCACGTCGAAGAGCACCCGGTTGCGCAGTTCTGCGAAGTTGGGGAACTGTCCGTGAGCTTTGAGGCGTCCGCTGAACAGTCCCTCCATGCGCGGCTTGCGGCCCGGCACGAGTTCGCTCAGGAATTCGTTCAGATCGAAATCCGCCACCTCCCCCTTCAGCTCGAGTGCATACGGCTCCGCTGCACCCGCCGTGAAGCCTGTACGCCCGTTCAGGCTGATGCGGCTATCGTGGAAATGGGCCTCGATGTCCTTTAAGAGCAGCCGACGACTTCGCAGGTCCAGGGTGCCGGCGATATCGTGGAAGGCGAGATAGTCGGAGTAGAACAGTGAATCGATGGCCACCTCGATCACCAGTGCGGGCGGGATCACTTTCCACGCGGCGTGTGCATCGGGCGTGGTGTCCGGACGGCGCGCAGTGGCGCTCGCAGTAGCCGGGACGGCATCGGGCTGAATCCTACGCACGGCCGCCAGCCAATCGTTCAGATAGAGGATTTCACTCGCAAGGCCGAGTGTGATCACGCGCGGCTCGTCCGGCTCAGGCGCGTAATGCCCGCGCAAGGTCGCTCGCGTGGCGCCCGAGCGCCCCTCGGCGATGATCGGAGCACTGAAATCGAAACCCCGCCCATCGGCCGCGAGTGTGCCTTGCAGTGGAAGCTCGAGGTGGCGGATGGGCAGCGGTTTACGTGAGGCAAGGTTGTCGAGCGCGAGGCGTCCTTCGAGCGTGCGCGAAGCGTCGACCTTGGCGGCCAGCATAAGCTTGCCGGATTGCAGGTGGTGGCCCGGAATGGCAATGGGTTGCGACAACCATTGCGGGAGCTCCGCCTCCACCGCGAGATCGAGCGCGCGCAGGGGGACAGCTGCGTCCGGGACCCAGGTCAACGTCGCGCGTCCGCTCAGCGCAGGCTTTGTGGTGCCCCCCTCGAACCGCAGCAACAGATCCTCCAGCGAACCCTTGAGGGTGCGCTGGGTTAAGGTGAGATCGACGCGCCCAGCCACCCCGAACGGCGCGACGTTCGGGTGTTCGCGCGGGCCGAGATGAATGTCGTCCAGTGAGAGTGGGGCAAGACTGTTCGCCGTCAGGCGATGGCCGTCGGACACGAGCTTGAAGTGTGCCGAGAGGTCGTTGAAGCGCGTCTCACCAAGCGGCAGCACACGGGCAAGCGTCCCCGACCCAAGGTCATCGATTTCAAGCGCAACTTCGCCCTGTAGATGACGCGCCAGCGGCTCCCCGGTCGCGAGATTTGGCCGCACGATGAGGCCGGGCCGAACCCGCAAATGCAGTCGTGCGCGGGCATCGGGTCGCAGCGTGAGTTCTGCCGTTTCCACCTCGATCTCGGCCAAACTGCCACCAGCCTCCAACGCCACGCTGGCCTGTGCGGGCACACCGCGCAAGGCCGCCGGCACAGCCTGAGCGAGCAGCGGCTGACGCAAAGACGCGCCCACATCAAAGTCTCCGCGCAGCTTCACCCGCATTCGCTCGGCGCCGCCAGCCGCCGGCAACTCGAGCGCGACGTCACCGCCGAACAGGCGGGTCCCGCCCGCGGCCAGCGTCATCTCACCCGAGCTCAAGGCGAGTACCCTCGCTTCTCGTCGTAGCGAAGGACTGGCCGTCAGAGACAGTCCGCGCAGGCGGGAGCGTCCCGCAAGCCGCACGCCCGCCTCGGTTACGCGAAGGGGCGTCTCGGGATCGATCCGAAGGGTCCCCGAGTCCGCGGTCGAGATGTGCCACGCGGCTTCCTCCAGCATCCCTTCGAGGGTATGCCCCGCGAACTGTTGCTCCAACCATGGGTTGACCCAGGCCAGCGGCAACCCGCGAATGCGGGTGGTGATGACTAGCCCTGGTGGCAGTGCCGTTTGTGTGTTTGCGGGCACCCGCCAGCGCCCGAACTTATCCATGAGGAGGAAGGGTGCAGACAGGCCCAGCGCGATGCGTGGCGCGGTCGATCCCGAATCGAGGTTGAGATCAAAGTGCTCGAGACGCAGGCCTAGGGCGCTGTAGCTGGCCTCCGACCTCAGGCTCAGACCAAGGTCCGCCGGCAGCGCCAGTGGTGCCAGCAGTTCGGCCAGTGCGGGTTGCCGGCTAAGCAGTCCGAGCGCGACTTCGCCCTGCACCCGTGCGCGCCAGGTCCCGTCTTCACGATCCAGCGGTCTCGAGATCGAAAGCTGTAACTGCAGTGGCGAACCAGACGTCGGGCGCTGAAGCTGGACATCTTCCAGCGCCAGATGCAGGCGCTTGGGTGACCAGCGAGCCAGCGGCGCCGCCTGTAGGCTCAGGGCTTCGAGCAGCACGGTGGAACCCTGTAAAACACGTGCATCGTTCCAACGTAGCGCCTCCGGCGCGCGCAGATAGAGGCGGGATTTCTCGTCGATACCGAGCTCCAGTGCGCCCGCGAGTTGGCCCTCGAGGGCTACAGAAGGCAGGGTCAGAGACTGCAACGGCACAGGTCCCAGCGTGAAGCTTGCGAGCGGGCGAGGCGTCGCGAGCAGTTGTGCCGGATTCGCCAGCGGGATGTCGAGTGACTTGCCAAGCGCACCGCTGAGCAACGGTGCCGACGATCCCACGAGATTCGCGCGCATCGCTGCGCGCTCCAGCACCAAGGAGGGCTCGCTGGCGTGCCCCTTCAGTGAAGCTTCGAAATGAAGTTCAGGCAACGGCGCCGGCAGTGCGAGGTGGGTGTCCTGTTCGACGGAAAACTCTGCGCGCGCCGCTGGCAAGTCGAGCCTCACATGTCCGGTGAGCGTGGTCTCGAATGCGGGCGGTGTTGCTTCCAGCCACGGACGGAGCAGCGCGTCGTTGAAGACGAAACGCATATCGGCGGTCAACAGACCGGTTTCGCCCGCGTAGCGTGCATCCGTCGCAAAGCGCGCACGGGGGACGTCGGAAGCCGACGGCAGCACGATTTCAAGCTGCCAGGCCTCCGGCGCGGGCACCCGCACTTCCTTGCCATGCTCCAGGCGGGTTCTCGCCATCATGCCGGCGGAGAGCCCACGCGGGGGTCGCGCCGAGAAGCGCGCCGTGAAATGCTCGGGCGCATCTCGATCGGGCAGTTGAAGCTTGCCATCCAGTTCGAGAGCAAGGGTTCTCAAGCGCCCACGGGCCAACTGGGCAATCTCGAGGGCGCCCACGGCTTCCAGGCGCGGGGCGTTGCCGTTTTCCGCCAGCGAGAGGGCGACTGGAATTCGTCCGGCGAGATGCGGTCGTACGTCGGATGCTTCAGCCGTCAGCTCAAGTCGCTGGCCTGTGGGCAGCCGCACGCGCGCCTCCAACGCGAGATGCCCGAGACTGAGCGCGAAACCCCGGTTCACGAAAGCAAGCAGACCGGGGAACGGTCTTGAATCG
>JBIKOF010000177.1:0-4809 GCA_044358205.1 Gammaproteobacteria bacterium
GCGGGCGAGCGTGGCTTGTCGAGGCTGCGAATGACGCCGAGTACCGACTCCTCGAGTCGCATGGGATCGGCCTGTTCCTTGAACCAGATCAGTGCCCGATCGAAATCTTCGAGGGTGCCGGCGAGGCGGGGATCACGGTAGGAATAGAAGAAGAAGCAACCGCTGTCGCTGTCGAAGCTGGCGCCGCCGCCATACGCACCGCCTTTTTCACGAATTTCGGGATGCAGGAAGCCGTCGGCGAGATAGCGCGCAAGCACCGCGAGCGCCGGCGCATCGGGGTGCCCCTCCGGTACCGCGGCATAGGCCTTCGCGCAGAAATTCACCTCCGTGTTAGTAAGCCACGCGGTACCGCCGCCGCCGGGTATTGCAGGCAGCACGAGCTCTTCTGCGGCTTTGCCAGCCGTTGCCGGCGGCAGGGTGGCGAGTTTCGCCCGCGCAAGCGCAAGGCTGTCGTCCTCACCCACCAGCAGGATTTGCGGGGGCACGCCAAGCAGACGGTCACGCAGCGCGGAGAAGCGCGTCATCAGGTCACGCAGACTGTCCGGATCGCTGTCGGCGGCATCGTCCAGACGCTGAATGTCCTGCAGCGCGCAGGGGCCATCCCACACATCCGCGAGCCACCCCCCGGGGGACAGGCCGCGCGCGGCACCGTACATCGCCAGTTGATGTCCGCGATCACTGATCCCCATTTCGAGATCCGCGCGGGTCTGCGCAAGCAAATCCCGCAGGCGCTCGACTTCGTCGAAGCGCGCGCCCGCCAGCACTTCCTGTAGAACCGATGTCAGCGATTCCGTATGTCGCCGCAGTCCCTTCGCGGACAGGACGAACCGACCATGGTGACGCGTGAGATCGGACACCGTGCTGCGGATGCCTGCCGAGGCGCCGAAGTTGCCGAACTGCGCCCGGCGTGCCTGAGTGTCGAGATAGGTCTCGGGGCCGCAACCGAATTCCAGCAACCACGCAGAGAAAAGCGGCAGCAGCTTCAGTTCGGCGGTGTCCAGGGGCGGCAGGGCGTGAATGGCCTGCACGTGCACGATGCCATTGGTGCCGCGGGCATAGGCGTGCACTTGTCGACCCGCGAGGATTTCCTGACGACCGGTGACCACGGTCACATCGCTAGGCACGTCCGCCAGTGTTACGCGCGGGAGGATTTCAGGATCGTCCTTGCGCGCCTGCCGTTCGGCGAGTGCCACGGTCTGCGCGGCAATGGTGTCCTGTTCGAGCTTCGAGAGGTTTCGCGACAGGGCTTCCAGACGGGCGCGCTCCGCGACTTGTTCGGCTTCGCGTTTGCCGAGATCCGGCATCATGCGCACGCATACCCGGTGCGGGTTGTCGACCAGCAGGCGCCGCACCAGTGCGCCCAGAAACCCCGCTTGCCGGATGTCCTCGCGCAGACTTGCCAGCAGGGTATCGATGTCGAGCAGCGCCACGGGATCGGCGCGATACATCGCGCCGGGCAGCATCCGGCTCATCAGTTGCAGTCCGTAGGGGTAGTGATCCCCGCTGATATCACGCTGGGCCATCTCCAGCCGATCGAGTGCAGCCTCAGCCATTGCGATGGGGACCCCCGTCTCCGCGAGGCGGGCGAGCAGGGCGAGAATGTCGCTTTCCAGCACTGCGGCGTGCGCGGCCTCAGAGCCTTCAACCCCACAGGCAAAGGCCAGTTGTCTGGCCGAATCATCGAGCCCGCACAATTCGGAGGGCGCCTTGGCGAGCGGCGTGGTTTCGAGGTAGTGGCGCAGGGGCGAGGCGCTGTTGTCGAGCAGGATGCTCGACAGGAGATGGGCCTCGAGTTGCTGGCGCGGATCTGCTGTGTCACCGATGAGCCAGGCCCATACGAGGTGGGTGCCCTCTACCAGATCTTCTTCCTGCTCCACCGCATAGCGCACATCCAGTTGGCGGGGTGCCGACAGCGCGGCTTGCCCGGGGCAGACGATGATTTGATCTGATCCCTTGAAATGGCGCAGAGCCAGCGCCTCGATCTGCGCCTGATGTTCGGCCACCGGGAAGTTGCCGTAGGTTAGGAACACCGCCTGCGACGGATGATAGTGACGCTGGTGGAAGGCCTTCAGTGCGCTGTGCGTGAGCGCCGGAATGTTAGCCGGATCACCGCCGCTGTTGTGTCGGTACGGCGTGTCGGGGCGCAGGGCCGTTTGCAGGTGCTGCCACAGCTGGGCACCGGGCGAACTCATGGCGCCCTTCATTTCGTTGTACACCACGCCCTTGTAGACCAGCCCACGTGCCGGGTTTCCGGATTCCGCAAACTCCACTCGCCAGCCTTCCTGCGCGAAGTCGAGCGGATCTAGGTTGGGGAAGAACACAGCGTCCAGGTAGATCCCGAGAAGATTGTCGAAATCTCGGCGGTTACGCGTGGCGAAAGGATAAGCCGTGCTATCGCTCCCGGTGAACGCGTTCATGAAGGTGTTGAGCGAACGACGCAGCATCATGAAGAACGGATCGCGCACGGGATAACGGCGGCTGCCGCACAGGGTGGTGTGCTCGAGAATATGGGCGATGCCGGTGGAATCTTCAGGCACGGTGGGGAATGCCACCATGAATCCGTTGTTGTCATCCTCACTTGCAAGATGGAAGTGGCGGGCCCCGGTGGCTGGATGAAGCCAGGACTGGACTTCGACGCCAAGCGAGTCGATGCGCCGCGAGGCGGTGAGCGTGAAGGCTGCTGAACTCATGCGCTTCCTGAATTACCTGTTGTAGGGAGGCGGTTTATCGGCCGTCAACGAGTCGTGTGACGGCTGCCTGCAACTCGCCAAGATGGACAATGGCCGCGTGTGGCGGGCGATGCTCGTCGGGCCATTCCCGACCATTCCGGTTTATCCACACGGCCGATACGCCCGCCCGGTGGGCGCCCTCGATGTCGTAGTAGGGTTCATCGCCCACGTGCACCGCGGCCGAAGGCGAAACACCTGCCCGGGCGAGCGCCGCTTCGAACATGCGGGGATCCGGCTTGCTGGTCCCCGTATCTGCGGGCGCCAGCGAAAACTCGAAGTAGTGTGCAACCCCCGCGCGAACCAAATCGGTGTTGCCATTGGTCAGTCCGGCCAGCCGGTAGTTCCGGGCAAGCTCGCGCAGCACCCCGTCGACCTCCGGATACAGTTCGACTTCGCTACGCGCACGCACGAAGGCATCCACGCCCTCGATCGCCTGCCCCGGGTCATAGTCGTGTTCTTCCAGTAGACGGGCCAGCGCCGCGCGGCGCAGCGCGGTGAAATCGTGTCGCAGCGAAGGGTCGGCCTGGGCCATGGCCCGGCGATAGGACTGCAGTTCGAGCACCGTATAGCGTTCCGTGATGCGCGGCGCGTGGGTACGGATCCATTCGTACTGGACTTCCTCTGCGCGCATGAGGACCGGACGGGCGTCCCACAGGGTGTCGTCGAGATCGAGAGTGATGAGTTCGATCACGGGGGGCCTCGCTTGACGGAAAGGGCGGCGTCGACGCCGCGCGCCGCACGGTCAGTCGCCGGCCGAGAGGGTACAATACCGGCGCCCGAAAAGCTGGAGTGAACGCATGCCGTCTTTCGATATCGTGTCCGAAGTGGATCTGCATGAACTGACCAACGCGGTCGATCAGGCCAACCGGGAAATCTCGAACCGGTTCGATCTGAAAGGTACGGGGACCCGCATCGAGCTGGAGGATTGTGTGATGACCCTCCGCGCGGAAAACGAGTTTCAGGTGAAACAGGTGATGGAACTGCTGCGCCTTCGCATTGGCAAGCGCGGCATTGACGTCACTTGCCTGGAGGAAGGCCCGCTCGCCACGGCGCTGAATGAAGCCCGCCAAACGCTCACCGCTCGGCAGGGCATCGACAAGGAATTTGGCAAGAAGCTGGTGCGCTTCATCAAGGACACTGGACTCAAGGTTCAGGCCCAGATTCAGGACGAGCAAGTGCGGGTTACCGGCAAGAAGCGCGACGATCTGCAGGAAGTCATGGCCGCGATTCGGGCCGGCAAACTCGAACTGCCCCTGCAGTTCACCAACTTCCGGGACTGATTCAATGCACGGGGTCGAGGAACACTTCTACACCTGCCCTTACTGCTGGGAGACGATTTCCAGCCTGCTCGACCTCTCGGCTGCAAGCCAGCGCTACGTGGAGGATTGCGAAGTGTGCTGCCGACCCATCGAACTTTCCTTCGAAGTTGATGAAGGCGAGGTGCTGGGATTTTTCGCGCAGGGCCTCGATGGCTAACCCCCGCTCCCCCCATGCGTGAAGGTCTTTACCTGTTGCTGGGGCTGGGCGTCTTTGCGGCCCTGTGGCAGTGGAGTGCGCGCGGCCGAGAGCGGGTGCTCGCGGTGAGCGCCCGGGTGTGCGAAGAAATGAACATGCAGCGGCTCGATGATTCGGTAGCGCTGCGCGGCGTTCGGCTGGTCCGCCACCCAGGCTGGGCGGTGGAGCGGCGATACGAATTTGAGTTCAGCCCGGACGGTGTGGAGCGGCGACGCGGACAGGTGTTCCTGTCCGGCATGGTGCTCGACCGGGTGCATCTGGATCTGCCGTCCGGCCCGCTGATCGTAGATATCCCCTAGCCACCCCGGCCGCTCGGCGGTTCGAAGGATGGTGGCACGCCCACCGAGCTCTGTGTCAGGGTCCTGCTCGCCTCGATCCCGATACGTGTGTCCGCCGGCGGGTTATTTCTGACCTGCCCCTTTTCCGTAGCCGCGGCGCGCAAGCGGGCGTTCTCTGTTTCCAGTTCGTTGATGCTTGCCCGCAGGCGCGCAATTTCTGCGCCGTCGCTCCTGCCGGATGGCGCAGCAGCGTTCAGCCCGGAGCTGTCTTGCGCGCCTGACCTTCC
>JBIKOF010000178.1:0-4801 GCA_044358205.1 Gammaproteobacteria bacterium
ACAAATCCTGGTCCAAATAACATCGATTCCATCACGACGTTTGAGGGGGCAGGATCCACGGTTCTGGACGTAATTGAGCTCTCCTCCACTGTGTTCTCGAACCTCTCAGTTGGGGCGCTCCCCGCCGGTGCTTTTGAAACCGGCATCGGTAACGTTGCCAACTTGACAACCTCCCGCATCATCTACAACACCGCTACCGGCGGTCTTTTCTACGATTCCGACGGTTCTGGCGGAGGTGCGTCTGCCGTTCAATTCGCGACACTCGTGAACAAACCGACCGGGTTAGACGCGTCGGACTGTGTAGTGGTCTGAAACTCCAGCAGCCACGATGAGGGCGTGAAGCAGCCTGCGCGTGGGATAATCTCGGCCCGACACCATGAAAAAACTCCTCAAATTCCTGCACCTCGTGGCCAGCGCCGGTCTTCTCGGCGGGCTGGCTACCTACCTGGTGCTTGCCATGCTTGTGCGAGGCGAGAATCCGGATGCGTTTGCGGCCATCCGCCGAGGCATCCACGTGCTGGCGGAATGGGTGATCCTGCCCTCCCTGCTGCTCGCGCTGGTAAGCGGCTTGCTCTCCATCTATGTTTCGCCGGTGCTTTTAGTAAGGCAAGACATCACTCACAAAGCCATCACATCCCACAAGGTACGTTTATGAAGTTCTTTGAGTTGGGCGAAGTTTTTCTTCCATGTCACCCCACTGTCGCTTTCGACACTGAATAGACTGCCACAGCCCACCCACACAGGAAGGTTCAATTGCATGAACACCCACAAAGATACGTTTATGAATTTGTCTGAGCTGGGCACAGTTATTCTTCCATATCACCCCACATTTGTTTTCGAAAACGAATACATTGATTCCTCACATCAATTTTTCGCAACCTGCCCCGTTGACGGAATTCTGATTCAAATTACCAGTTCGAGCGATGGAACAGGCCCATTTATTCAGGGCTGGCTTCGCCGAGAAGATGCCTTGAAACTTTACGAAATGGCCTATTTTTCTCAGCAAGATATCCTCGAATTAGGCTCCCATCATGGTCTCAGCACCACCATTTTGTCAGAAGCGAATCAGCGCGCGGCGGTCCAAAAAAAAATCTATAGCGTGGACTTAAGTCTGGAATGCGTTAAACACACAGCCGCAAACTTGCGATCCAAAGGTCTGGGTGCTGGAGTGACGCTGGTTTGTGCGGAGGCCACAAGTGCCGTGCAAGCTTTTGTGGCCCAAGGGCAAAAGTTCGGGTTTGTCTTCATCGATCATTCACATGCCTATCAAGCGGTTTATACGGTCTGCCAGTTACTCGACAAAGTGGTTGCGCGAGGCGGATTTTGTCTGTTTCACGACTTCAACGACGCTCGAAATGCTGAATCTGGCAATGAGGACTATGGGGTTTATCAAGCCGTGCTGGCGGGATTGAACGCAGACGAATTCGAGTTCTACGGGATTTATGGTTGCACCGGCTTGTACCGGAAGCGCTAGAGCAGATTAATCTGGTGATGAGAGCCATGAGCCTATGCCGCACCATGGCAGCTTGGAACTGCAAGTCCTTTGGCGGACGCCAGGCATCACTCATTCCCCATCGCCCGGCATGATGCACTGCGTTCGAGACATCAATTCCGTCGCCATGCAACCTGACTGGCTGCTAGGCTTGGGTCATCCTTTCTGAAACAGGAGTCTCCCGTGGCCGTCCTCGAATACGTCGTCAAGGATCACATCGCACTCATTACGCTGAACCGGCCCGAGGCGCGCAATGCGCTCAACCCCGAACTGTCGGTAAAGCTTGCGCAGGCCTGGGAGCAGGTGCGGGCCGATGAGGCGGTGCGCGTCGCCGTGCTTACCGGGACTGGGAGTGCGTTCTGTGCCGGCGCGGATCTTGGGCAGCTCATCCCGCTTTTTTCCGGCGCGCGCAAACCGGAGAACGAGTGGGACGAACGTGTAGTGGCCGATCGCTTTCTGGTGCGCAAGGCGCTGTTACGCGACTTCGATACCGAAAAACCGGTCATCGCCGCCATCAACGGACATGCCATCGCCGGTGGTATGGAAATCGTCCAGGGCACGGATCTTCGCGTCAGTGTTCCAGCTGCCAAGTTTGGCGTGCAGGAGGTGAAGTGGGCCATTTTCCCGGCGGGTGGGTCCACCGTCAGGTTGCCAGCGCAGATGCCATTCGCCAGGGCAATGGAACTGTTGCTGACCGGCGACCTCATTACTGCGGATGAAGCGCTTGCGCTCGGGTTTCTGAATTACGTGGTCGATGACCCGGTGGCAAAGGCGATGGAGATCGCCCGGCGCATTGCCGCCAACGGACCGCTGGCCGTGCGCGCCATTCGCAAGTCCGCCCGCGCGTGTCTCGGCAAGCCAGAGCGCGAGGCGCTGGCGCTCGAGCACGAAATCTCGGCCCCCGTATTCCTTACCGACGATGCAAAGGAAGGGCCGCGTGCGTTTATGGAGAAACGCGCGCCCGTTTACCGCGGACGGTGATGGGGCGCGCTGCCGCCTGTTTCACGTAAGACACGCACATCGCGAAGACCCCCTCGACCGCGCTGTCCGCCATGCCGGATGGTGCATCAGGGGGTGAGATGCCGTTGCCGACCAGATCGGCGATGCCATGGACCGCACTCCACACGGTAAAGGCCACGTTTTCCGCCTGCGGAACACCACAGGCGTCAATGGCGCTGATGAGCGTGGCATAGGCCGCACGACCGGCTGTGCGAACCTCTTCCCGCAGCGGCTGCACGAGATGATTCCCAAACATCAAGGCGTACCAGCTCGGATGTTGGCGCCCGAATTCAACGTAGGCACGTAAACCAGCGCCCAGTCGCGCGTACGGGTCTGGGAGTTCCGCCCCGACCTGCTCGATGCTTTGGGTGAGCTGATCGAAGGCGGCGGCAGCCACAGCGGCTTGCAGGCTTTCGAAGGAATCAAAGTGACGATAGGGCGCGGTTTGTGAAACGGCACAGGCACGCGCCAGCGCCCGCCAGGAGGGAAGTTCTCCATGCGCATCGAGTTCCGCGAGGGCGGCCTCGATGAGGGCTTGCCTGAGATCGCCGTGGTGATACCGCTCGCGCATGGGGGTATTTTTCATACCTTGTTGACATCGTCAACTCTCGCGACTAGCTTAAGTTGACATCGTCACCATTAATCGGCCGTACACCCCTGCGAGGAGGTTCCCATGTCTGCCAGTTCTTCAGCCGTGGCCGTCGCCAGCCAGTCGTCCCTGCGCAGCCTGCATCACGAGCAGGCGTTTTCGCCGCTTCGGGTCGAGGGGCGTATACCTGCCGATCTCGCCGGGACGCTGTACCGCAATGCGCCCGCCCGCTTCACCACGGGCAGCCGACCTCACTGGTTCGATGGTGATGGTGCAATCGCTGCGGTGCGTTTCGAAGAGGGCCGAGCCATGGGCGCGACGCGGTTTTTGCATACGCCCAGCATGGACAGCGATGCGAATCGGGAGCGACCGCGCTTTGGCGGTTTCCGTCAGCCCATCGCTCCACTTCAGCGCTTGCGGGCACTCCTTGGCGGGCAGGCCATCCGCAACGTAGCCAACATCAATGTCCTGCCGTGGCAGGGTCGTCTCTTCGCGCTTTACGAAACAACACCGCCCCTGGAAATCGACGGCGATACGCTGGAGAGTTTGGGTGAAACCACGCTGGACGGGCTGGTGCGCGGCGGCTGGAATGCGCACCCGCGCCGGGTTGCCAGTCGCCACACTATCTACCAGTTCGGATTGCGCATCGCCCGCAAGGTAATGCTCGACGTCTGCGCACTACCCTCGCAAGGACCCGCCAGGCACCTCGTCTCCCTGCCGCTGCCAGGTGTGATGGAGCTTCACGACTTCTTTGCCACAGACAATCACTTGGTGTTCGCGCTCGCGCCGCTGTGGTGCTCGAGCCTCGACCTCCTGCGCGTGGGGAGTTTTGTTGAAGCCCTGGAATGGCGACCCCGCGAACCGACCACGCTGATCGTGATCCCTATCGATCAGCCTGAGAAATGGCAGCGCATCGAAACCGACCCGTTCTTCTTCTGGCACTCCGTCAACGCCTTCGAGCGGGATAGCGGAAAGACACTGGTGCTCGATCTCATTCGCTATCCCGACTTTGCCGCGATCAAGCGTCCCTTGGATGCCCTCTCGGACGGGTTGCCGCTACCACAGTCGTCACCCAGCGCCCTGTGGCGAGGGACGGTCGATTTAGTGCATGGCACCGCGCGCTGGGCGCCACTGTGGGAGACGCCGTGCGAATTCGGCTCCGTTCACCGCGATGTGCAGGGTGCGCCCTATAAAACGGCCTGGATGTGTACGTCGGCCGGCCCAAAAAGTCAGGGTCTCGATGCATTGGCATGCGTGATACCGGAAGTCGGCAAGGCACGTCTGCTCGGGCTGGAATCTGGTTGTGAAGTAAGTGAACCGGCCGTCATCCCGCGCGGCTCACCCGCGGAAGAAGATGTGTACGTCCTCGCGCAGGTAGCCAGCCCGCAGCAAGGCGCAAGCTTCATCGGCATCTGGGACGGCCAGCACCCGGAGGAGGGACCGGTGGCGCGCGCCTGGTTTGATCAACTGCTACCGGGTCCACTGCACGGCTGCTGGGTGGGTCGACGTTAACCGTACGTCTGCGCGCGTGGGAAAGTCGATCTTTGGTCTCAGCGAGGAATTTCAGCGCTCTCCTGCCACCAGCACACCCTCTTTTGCCAACTGCACGATGCGTTCACCAGAGTAGCCGAGGGTTTCGCCTAGCACCTGTGCATTGTGCTCACCCAGGGTCGGGGCAACCAGTTCGAGCGGCTCGGGCTGCTCCGAGAACTTCAGCGGAA
>JBIKOF010000179.1:0-4770 GCA_044358205.1 Gammaproteobacteria bacterium
TCCAGAGGCGCCCCCGACATCGGAGTGCCGCGGGGGATCGCTCCCCAGTTCGAGGATATCGTTCTGAAGCCAAGCCAGAAGAGAACCCGTTTCGCGCTCCACGAACTGTTCATCGGCCTGCGCTGTAATGTCATCCAGCTGCTCGATTTGGGCAAATACGCCCTGGGTTTCCTGTCCCCATGAGGCAAGCAGCGGGTGGCCCACTTCGTAGTACTGCGCTTCTTCCCGCACTTCGAGCCGGGCAAGCCGCTGCGGCTTGACGATAAGACTCCAGTAATGACGACAGGGATTGAAGAGATAGATCCTGATTCGAATGAAACGCGCCAGCTGTCTCAGCAGGTCCAGATACAGCGGGGGCAACTCGGCAGGACAGAATACCGACAGCCGCGCAGGCAGGATTTGGTCGCGCGCGCGAGGCTCAAGCCCGGCGAGAACCTGCATGAATGCTGTTGCGGGATGAGCCTCCGGCAATTCCAGTTCACGCGCGAGCCAGCGCCAGAGCGCGGCAAGCCAGCTCTCGTCGGCGAAGTCCCTGAGCTCAATCGAGAGTCCCCCAGACCACCGCTTTATCCAATCTTCTCGCCACGGCAGACAGCGCTGGTAGATTCCGGCGACGCGCCCCGCGAGCTCCCAGCGCATGACTGGATCTGCCTCTGCGCGTTCAAGGTAATGCGTCAGTCGCGGATGTTCGTGGCGGAACTCGGGCTCGCCAAATGCGCGGTAGACCTGCCAAAGCAGACGCGGATTGCGAAGCGGGCTTTCACGTGTCGTCGGCAGCACCTCGCCGATGCGCCCCCAGATCCAGCGCGCCAGAAAATCGAACTGCAGATTGGCCGCGATGTAAAACCTGTTGGCGTAGTGCTCCTCCACCACCCGTCGGACTGCCGTGCTGGGGATGATGATGGCTTCGGGCTGGAAGGGGTCGCCCCCGCCTTCTGACAGATCGTTCAGCAGGCGGGAGAGCAAGGAGTCGAAATCATTCGACTGGAAAAGGCTGAGGCCAGATTCACGCCGATCCATGGCGAGACGCGCCGCTCCGGATCAGCCGAGAGCGGTGAGTGCCTCCTCGAAACTGCGCACGGTGCGGTCGACATTGCAGAGCTTGTCCAGCCCGAAGAGTCCAAGCCGGAAGGTCTTGAAGTCTGCCGGTTCATCGACCTGCAGTGGGACGCCTGCTGCGATTTGCATACCGAGCGCCATGAAACGACGGCCGTTCTGCATTTCCGCATCATCGGTGTAACTGACGACGACACAGGGCGCCTTGAAGCCGTCGGCGGCGACGCTGCGGTAACCACGCGCTTCGAGCAGGGCGCGAATGCGATCCCCAATGGCTTGCTGGGCGGTGCGCATTGCCTCGAAACCGACGGCCTCCGCCTCATGCATCATCTGCGCGAGCCGTCGTAGCCCGTCGGTCGGCAGGGTGGCGTGATAGGCGTGCCCACCCCCTTCATAGGTTTCCATGATCTGCAGCCATTTGCGCAGATCGCAAGAAAAGCTGGTGCTCGTCGTCTCATCGATGCGCGCGCGTGCGCGCTCGCTCAGCATTACAAGGCCTGCACAGGGAGAGCTGCTCCAGCCCTTCTGAGGCGCCGTAATCAGAACATCAACCCCAGTGGCGGCCATATCTACCCACATCGCACCCGAAGCTACACAGTCGAGGACGAAAAGGCCGCCGACGGCGTGTACCGCGTCAGCGACCGTCTTGAGGTAACTGTCCGGGAGCATCATGCCGGCAGAGGTTTCGACGTGGGGCGCGAACACCACTGCGGGTCGGCGGGCGGCGATCTCCGCCGCTACCTCGGTTGCCGGCACCGGTGCAAAGGACGCGCGGGTGCCGCCTTCGCCAACCTGTCGCGCTTTGAGCACCGTGCAGCTGCGGGGAATACGGCCCATCTCCATGATCTGCGTCCAGCGATAGCTAAACCAGCCGTTGCGGATCACGAGGCAGTCCTGATCGGTCGCGAACTGGCGTGCGACGGCTTCCATGCCGAACGTGCCGCTGCCGGGAAGGACCACTGCCGACCTGGCGCAATAGACCTGTTTCAGCACGCGGGAAATATCTCGCATGACATCCTGGAAGTTCCGGGACATGTGGTTGAGGGCCCGGTCGGTGTAAACCACCGAATATTCCAGCAGGCCACCTGGGTCGATATCGGAATGCAGCGCAGTCATGCGGACTCTTTCATCTGGGAGTTGGGGAGAAGACAGCGAAACCGCCGCCTGCCGAATGGCAGCGTGCACGCTACCATGATCGCCGAAAGCAGCCTAGGCCGGGTCGATGTCAGTCGGTGGGCTGGGCAGCCAGCGGGCGATGAGCCTTGCAGCTGCCGCCTCGTCGAGGCTGGGAGGCCCCAGCGGGAACCAGTAGACCGCCTGCTGGAAGATGGCGCCTGCAAGGCGCGAGGCGTCGTAGTAGCCCGCCTCGTTGACACAGCGATCAGGCGTTCTCGCCAGCAGGGCGAGGGCCGCGCCGAGCACCGTGAGGCGGTCCTCGGCAGCTTGCAACAGCGGCGCAGGATCAGGCTGGTCCCCCGCTGCAGGGGACAGCACGGCCGTAATGAAATCCAGCACCCGCGCCAATGCGAGCGGCAGATCGAGCCCGTTAGCCTCGGCCGCGCTGCGCAGGCGCGTTGGCGAAATCGGGGTGTCGGAGTCGGGACCAAGCCCAAGCGTGGCCGCCAAGGCTTGCCACAAGGCGGCTTCGTGCCGGGCATTCGAAGGTGATGCGGGAAGGCTTGCCCAGTCGTCTGGATCAGCGCCTACCAGCAGCGGCAGCGCTTCGCTGCGCGCGGCCCAGTCACTGCGCTTGGCCCAGAGTTCGACGCGCCGCTGAGTGTCGAGATCGACCGCCGAGGAATCCACGTTCAACGCCGTGCGCAGGGCGCCCAAATGCAGGCTCAGAGGCTCATTCATGCGTGACGACACCTTCTTCTGATGCGCCCGGCTGAGGCGCGCGTTCACCCTTCCAGAACACCCGGTAGACCCGATTGGCCTCGTCATCGGAGACGAACAGACTGCCATCGGGCCCGACAGCCACGTCGACGGGGCGCCCCCACGCAGACTCGCCCTGCAGCCACCCGGTGACAAAAGGGGTGTGACGGGTGACGCGGGTGCCTGACGCGTCCAATTCCACCCGCACCACGCGATAACCGCTCTTGTGGCTGCGGTTCCACGATCCATGTTCCGCAATGAAAAGATTGCCTGCATAGGCAGCTGGCCAGCCCGTTCCCGAATGAAAGGCGAGGCCCAGTGGTGCCACGTGCGCGCCCAGTTCGAGCTCGGGTCCGACGGGTTCGAGATCTGATGGCAGGGCTGCACCGAACTCGGGGTCTTCCACTGCCAGACCGTGCCGGTAGGGATAGCCAAAGTGCAGACCCGGTGCGGGCGCGCGGTTCAGCTCGCAGGAGGGGAGATCATCTCCCAGCCAGTCGCGGCCATTGTCAGTGAACCAAAGTTCACCGGTGTGCGGGTGCCAGGCCGTTCCAACCGGATTACGCACACCCTTGGCCCAGGTTTCTGCGCGGCTGTCGCCTGGCACCAGACGCAGGATCTCGCCATGGGGGGAAGCCGGCAGGCAGATGTTGCAGGGGACCCCCACCGCAAAATACAGCGCCCCGTCCGGCCCGAAGGCCAAAGGGCGCATTGCATGCCCGCGCTGCGCAGGCAGGCTGTCGAGCAGGATTTCGGGAACCGCCACTTCTGGCGCGTCCCGCCCCTGGCCGCGCCAACGGGTAATGCGCGTGACTTCCGCGACATACAAGTCGCCGTCGCGCCAAGCGATGCCCGCCGGGGTATCGAGCCCCTGCGCCACAACACGCACGCTTTCGGCGTATCCATCGTCATTCCCATCGATCAGCGCGTAAACGCGGTCGCCCCGCGAGCCTACGAATATCACCCCGGGCGGGCCGACGGCCAGTTGTCGTGCGCGAGGCACTTCCGCGTAAACGGTAATTCCGAAACCCGCGGGGACCTGCGGCAGCGGCGCGTCGCTTTGCGCCGCGCGGGCGAAGCCCGGGACGAGAAGCGCGAGGAGCAGCAGAAGCAGGTTGGAACGCATGGGGCAAGCCTAGCACGGTGCTATAGTCCGCGAGGAACATGCGGCACAGCGCAGGAGTACGGCGTGAATCAACGAAAACAAAAACTGCATGCAGAGCTGATGGCCCATGCGGTGACCTGGCGCAGCAAACGGGTCGATGCGGAGTTCGCACGGGATCCCGAGCGTCATGCCCGCCACTCCCGCAGTGCCGCCGGGATTATGCTGGATTACAGCAAGCAACGGCTGGACGCGGCGGTCCTTGGACTGCTCTGTGAACTCGCCGACCTCCACGGTCTGCGCGATCGGACGCGCGACATGTTTGATGGCCGCCCCATTAATGTCACCGAGCAGCGCCCCGTCCTGCACACCGCCCTGCGTGCCCGGCGGGATGCGCATCTCAGCGTTGACGGGCAGGAAGTCACGGCTGAAATCGATGCGGTGAAACGCCGTATGCGGCAGCTCGCGCAAGCCCTGCGCAGCGGCGAATGGCGCGGCTTTCGCGGGGATACGGTCACAGACGTGGTGAACCTCGGCATCGGCGGGTCGCATCTCGGCCCGCAGATGGCGTGTCAGGCACTGAGCGACGATGCCACCGAATCTGTGAAGGTGCATTTTGTCTCAAACGTGGATGGCGGCGAGATCGCGCGCTGCCTCGCCACGCTTGAGCCGGCGCGAACCGTGTTCATTCTGGCTTCCAAGTCCTTCACCACCACCGAAACCATGCGCAACGCAGA
>JBIKOF010000180.1:0-4744 GCA_044358205.1 Gammaproteobacteria bacterium
CCTCGGCGTAGCCGAATGAACTTTCAGGGTCTATCCATCCAATACTGCGCGGCGCCGTGTTACGTGCCAGCGCAAGCGCCGCAGCGCTTGAAAAATCCGCTGGCCGCCCATGGCCTAGTTGAATGGTACGCGCATACCAGGCCATGACGGTCGGCAAAGGCTCGAGGACATCGGTCGTCACTTCCCCGCCCAGATGTAGAAACCACACGACCTGGGCACATGCACAGTCGGCGAGACTCGGGGCATCTCCTGCCAGGAACACGCGACCATCCGCCAGCATTCGGGAGATCCGTTCCAGAAAGAACAGCAGTTTTTCGCGATAACGCTCCGCACTGCGCACCATCCGTTCCAGGTCGACTGGCACACCCCAGAGGGCTGCGCGATCCGCATGAAATTCAATCGGCCAGCGATCATGCACACGCCCCATGAGATAGCGCGCGGCTGCAACAGCAAAGGGCCCATCGGCCCAGACCTGAAGTTCATCCGCCGCATCGCGCGTGCCGTTCGGGAATAGGCTGGGCGTTGGTGCAAATGCTTCCAGCGCATCCGCGATTCGTCGGGTGTCACAGTAGATATCGGCGCCGAATTGCAGGACCGGCGTTTTGCTGTAGCCCCCAGTCAGCGCCACGAGATCCGGCTTCGGCATCACATCGGGAATGATCACCGAATCCCAATCGAGGCCCTTCAATCCAAGCATCAGACGGACTTTCTCCGCGAAGTTGGAACCCCAGTAGTGATGAAGAACGGGTTTCACCGACGTGGGGCAATCGGAAGCGCACGCAAGCCAGCATGACAAAACCGGACCGCCGCTTCGGCAAGCGCAGGACCGGCATTGGCTCTTACAAGATCCCAATGAATATCGGGTGAGGCCGTTTCGATAACGGCATCGAAGCGACTCGCGAGCACGCCCGCGGCGGCGGGATCTTGTTGCCCGCAGAAGGCCACCACCGGCACACCGTGCGCTCTTGCCAAATCGGCGACCTGCGCTGGCGCCTTGCCAAAAAGTGTGGAGGCATCCAGCCGTCCTTCACCGGTGACCACAAGATCAGCAGCCGCAATGGCGGCGGGTAAACCGGAGGTTTCAAAGATGATCCTGGTTCCCGGTTCCAGGGTCGCGCCCAGCACTGCCATTAGCGCCGCCCCGACCCCTCCCGCGGCACCTGCCCCGGGAATTTGGGCGACATCCCGGCCTGCAATTCCGGCAAAAATCGCCGCGAGATTTGCCAGCCCCGCCTCCAGCATCTCCACCATCGCCGGAGTTGCACCTTTCTGCGGACCGAAAACCGCGGCCGCCCCTCGCGCGCCGGTGAGAAGCGCGTCGACATCACAGGCAATACGCCACCGAACCCCGGCAAGTCGCGCGTCTAGCGTGTCGAGGTTCAAACGCGCCACGCTGCCCAGATCTGCCCCGGTCAGCGGATGGGTCAGTTGCTGACCGCGCGCATCGAGACACACCATGCCCAGCGCCTGTAACAAGCCAAGCCCCCCATCCACGGTGGCAGAGCCTCCGATTCCCAGCACTATGGTGCGTGCGCCGGCGTCAAGCGCCCGGCGAACCAGTTCCCCCGTGCCATGGCTCGTCGTGCGCAGCGGGTTGCGTGCAGCGTGGGGAATCTGGGCGAGGCCCGAGGCCTCAGCCATTTCGATAACAGCGGTGTAGCCATCGTCGAGGCACGCCCAGGCGGCCATCACGGGTTCTCCCAGTGGACCCATCACTGGGGTGACCTTCCGCATTCCGCCGCAGGCGGTGAGGAGCGCATCCAGTGTGCCATCCCCACCATCTGCGACGGGAATTCCGCGACATTCGCAGCCCGGCAATTCTGCCTGAAACACGCGACACAGAATTCCCGTAGCCTGCGCCGCCGACAGCGTCTCCTTGAACGCATTGGGCGCGACAACGATGCGCATGTCGGGTTAGGCCGGGCTCACAGTAGACCGTGCTGTCTAAGCGCTGCGTCGGCTGTCTGGTCGATGAGCGTCGCAATGGTCATGGGTCCGACGCCCCCTGGAACCGGCGTGATGAGACTGGCTTTGGGGTAAGCGGCATCGAAATCGACGTCGCCCATATTGCCGTCGCTATATCCGGCATCGATGACGATTGCCCCCGGCTTGACCCAGTCTCCCTTGACGAAGTGTGCCTTGCCCACCGCGGCCACAATAACGTCCGCCTGACGCACAAGGGCCGCGATATCCCGGGTGCGGGAATGCGTGAGCGTGACCGTCGCGTTGGCCTCGAGCAGCATTGCCGCCATCGGTTTGCCCAGGATCGGACTGCGACCAATCACCACAGCATGCAAGCCCGCGAGCTGGATATCATGGGCTGCGATCAGCCGCATGATTCCGGCGGGGGTGCAGGAACCAAACACCTGAAGTCCAAGCCACATGCGTCCAAGTCCGATCGCGGTCACACCATCGACGTCCTTGGCCGGTGGAATGGCCTCGAAGGCGGCCCGCTCGTCGATATGGTGTGGAACCGGGTGCTGAAGCAGGATGCCGTTCACCGCCGGATCGGCCGCCAGCCGCGATATCTCGGCAACCAGCTCTGCGGTGGAAGTACCCGCCGGCATCTCGATGGGCAGGGAGGTCATGCCAATGTCCGCACAGCGCTTGCGCTTCATGCGCACATAGGTCGCGGACGCGGGATCGCCACCCACCAGCACGGTCGCGAGGCAGGGGGTAATCTGGCGGCTCTGCTGCAGGCGCTGGACCTTGGCCCGTGCGCCCTCCAGAACCGCCAACGAGACCTTGCGGCCATCCATCAGCTTGGGGTCGGTCATCACTCGGCTCCTGATTTGGGAGCCCGGCATGGTAATGCATGGGGCGGGGGGCTCGGGTAGCATGAGGCCTCCAGAATCAACCGGACTACCCTCGCCCATGTCTGATATCGAGATCGCGCAGGCAGCGCAAAAGCAACCCATCATCGACCTCGTGGGGCGCACCTGCGGCATCGGACCTGAACACCTCGTTCCCTACGGACATTACAAGGCCAAACTTTCACTGGATTTCATCCGCAGCCTCGCCGATAAGCCCGAGGGGCGGCTCATCCTCGTCACCGCGATCAGCCCCACTCCTGCGGGGGAAGGCAAGACCACCACCACGGTCGGTCTCGGGGACGCACTGAACCGCATTGGCAAGAAGTCCATCGTGTGCCTGCGCGAGCCCTCGCTCGGGCCCTGCTTTGGCGTCAAGGGTGGGGCCGCAGGTGGTGGCTATGCGCAGGTCGTGCCGATGGAGGACATCAACCTCCATTTCACAGGGGATTTCCACGCGATTGGCGCTGCCCACAACCTGCTCTCGGCAATGCTGGACAACCATATCAACCACGGAAACGCACTCGATATCGACCCACGCCTCATCAGCTGGAAGCGTGTGTTGGACATGAACGACCGGGCGTTGCGCGACATCGTGGTGGGACTGGGCGGCACAGCAAACGGCTACGCCCGGGAAGACGGGTTCGACATTACGGTAGCTTCCGAGGTGATGGCGATTTTCTGTCTCGCCACCTCGCTTGCCGATCTGAAGGCCCGCCTGGGTCGAATCGTCGTCGCCTACACCCGCGACCGCAAACCCGTGACGGCAGCCGATCTGAAGGCACATGGTGCCATGGCTGCGTTGCTGAAGGACGCCATCAGCCCGAATATCGTGCAAACGCTCGAGAACAATCTCGCCATCGTGCACGGGGGCCCTTTCGCCAACATCGCACACGGCTGCAACTCGGTCATTGCGACCACCACAGCCCTCAAGCTCGCTGACTACGTGGTGACGGAGGCAGGCTTTGGGGCTGATCTCGGTGCTGAGAAATTCATCGACATCAAATGCCGGATGACCGGCCTGAAACCGCAGGCTGTGGTCTTGGTCGCCACCGTGCGCGCACTCAAATATCACGGCGGTGTCGCCGTCGCCGATCTGAACAAGGAGGATCTGGCTGCCCTCGAGGCGGGATGCGTGAACCTTCAGCGCCACCTCCACAACATCCAACAGAACTACGGATTGCCGTGCGTGGTCAGCATCAACCACTTCACAGCTGACACCCCTGCCGAAATCGAGCTGCTTCAACGCCGCATCGCCGAGTTCGGCGGTCAATCGGTAGTGGCTCGCCACTGGGCGCAGGGTGGTGCTGGTGCGGAGGAACTGGCACGGGCAATTACCGGACTCGTGGACGGCAAAGAACACGCCCACCGCTTCGTGTATCCGACCGAAGCAAGTCTGTGGGAAAAAATTGAGGCAATTGCCACCCGCATCTACGGCGCTGCAGGAATTACCGCGTCGGCCAAGGTGCGAGACCAACTCAAGGCCTGGGACAAGACCTATGGGGACTTCCCGGTTTGCATCGCCAAGACCCAGATGTCGTTCTCAACCGATGCCGCTGCGCGCGGCGCACCAAGTGGGCACACCGTGGAAATCAGTGATGTCCGGATCTCCGCTGGCGCAGGTTTCATCGTTGCCATTGCGGGTAACATGATGACAATGCCCGGGCTGCCCAAGGCTCCTGCAGCAGAAAAGATCGACGTCGACGATGAGGGTCGGATCACCGGGCTTTTTTAGCCCCTTGGTCTAAGTCAGGGGTAAGCCGACGAGCGGAATTTCCACCGAAATCCCCGACTGAATCCGGACTTCCGCCAGCCCTGAGGCATAACAGTCGAAGCTGGCGTTTGTTTGAACCAACGTCGCGGTGAGTGACCAGCCAGGCTCTGCGAGGCTCACCCTGTCGGCACCACTGCCGGTTACCCAGAGAACCGATACG
>JBIKOF010000181.1:0-4738 GCA_044358205.1 Gammaproteobacteria bacterium
CCGACGACGTCCTTTGCGGTCGCGCGCGCCGCCGGTGCAGGCCCCTGCGAGGTTTGCGCCCCTGTCGCTGCGCGCGGCGCGTCATGGGCGTAGGATTACCACTTCAGCCCCGTGAGGACTTCGAGACATGGCCATTCGCGCAGGTTTTGGTATCGCCAATTTTCCCTTCGAAAGCCCACGCAGCTGGTTCGAGTGGGTACAGCTTCTGGAGCGCTACCGGGTCGATTCGGTCTGGCAAACCGACCGTCTGGTCTCGCAGGATCCCTACCTCGAAACGATTAGCGTGATGGCCACATTGGCCGGCTGCACCGAGCGCATCAAGTTCGGCATGAATGCCATCGTCGCGCCCCTGCGCGATCCCCTAGTCTTGGCCAAGCAGTGCGCCACCATCGATTTCCTGAGCAATGGTCGTCTGCTGCCGATGTTCGGCGTGGGATATCCCAATGCGATCGAGTGGCGCACGACCGGTCGGGATGCCTCGGATCGCGGCGCCCGCTCGAGTGAAATCTTTACACTCCTCAACCTGCTGTGGACGCAGGAGTCGGTCACTTTCGAGGGGCGCTTTTACCAATACAAGGACGCCTTCATTTCGCCAAGGCCGGTGCAACAACCGCTGCCGCTGTGGATCGGCGGCAACGCGGACGCCGCGCTCAAGCGCACTGCGCGGCTGGGCTCGGGCTGGATTGGCGGGATCACCACGCCTGAGCAGGTCGCGCACGCCATCACCACCATTCGGACAGAAGCGAAGGCGCTGGGCCGGCATATCGATGACGATCATTACGGCACTTCTCTGGCCTTCCGGATTGGGTCGGTGGACGACCCTGTGGTCAGCAATTTCCCGTTAGTTCGACGAGCCGGCATCGGCGATGAAATCGACCTGCGCCCGCTGCTTGCCATCGGCAGCGTGCAGGACATCATTGCGCGTATCGAGCAATACAAGGCGGCCGGAGCCTCGAAGTTCGTGTTGCTCCCAATCGCCATGGGCGACCGCGACGTTTTCGATCAGACCCGCCGCGCCTGCGAGGAAATCCTCCCGGTGATCGAGGACCGTCGGACATGAGCACGGTGGAAAGCGACATCCTGCTTTCTGAGCTTTCCGACGGCATTCTTACCCTCACCCTAAACCGCCCCGAGCGTCTCAATGCGATGAGCCATGGGTTGCTCGAGACGGTGGTTGCCGCCCTCGATGCCGCCGATCGCGATGATGCGGTGAAGGTGATCATCTTCACGGGGGCCGGGCGTGGTTTCTGCGCCGGCACCGATCTGTCCGGCGGACCGGAAACCTTCCGGAATGCCCGCACGGGCAGCATCGATGAGCACAAAGATATTGGGGGTGTGCTGACTTTGCGGATCTTCAATATGCGCAAGCCCGTGATTGCGGCGATCAATGGTCCTGCCACCGGGATTGGGATCACCCTGACCTTGCCCTGTGATGTGCGGCTCGCCGCCAACACCGCGCGCATGGGCTTCGTCTTTGCCCGGCGGGGGATCGCCCCCGACGCCTGCAGTTCATGGTTTGCGCCGCGCATCGTCGGTATCAGTCAGGCGTTGCGCTGGTTTATGAGCGGGCGGGTATTTGATGCCCAGGAGGCGCTGGCCGGAGGGCTCGTCAGCGAGGTGTTGGAACCGGCGGCGTTGATGCCACGCGCCCGCGAGATTGCGCGTGAACTGATGACGGACACCAGCGCGGTCTCGGTTGGAATCGTGCGGCGGCTGCTATGGCAAATGCAGGGTGCGAGCGGACCGGAGGAGGCCATGCGACTGGAATCCCGCGCCCTGTGGCATATGGGGCTCGGCGCCGACTCCACCGAAGGTGTCGCCAGCTTCCTGGAGAAGCGCGCACCCCGCTTCGCCATGAAAGTGTCAGAGGATTTCCCGGATTTGGACTAGGAATCGGCAGGAAACCACAGAAAAAGCGGGACCTGAGGGCTGGAAAACGGCATACTGGCCGGGCACAACAACGATATCGGAAGCCCAATGAAGCTCTCTGCCCACGCCCCGCGTGCCAATGCGGACGGCAGTATCCATTTCCCCATCCTCGAATGCTGGAACCCCGTCACCCGCTGCGTCAGCATCGCCGCGGATGTCAACGGACGGCGTGTGCTGTGTCGTATCCCTGAAGCCGTGCTCAAAAAGCGCTTCCGTGGCGCAGGCGGAGATGCCACGGCTCAAGTGGTGGCCAACCGCGCAGCCATCGAGGCGGCCGCGACCGTACTCATCCAGCGCAAGCGCTTCGCAGCCGATGGCCACGTCGACCTGAAGCTCGAGGACTTTGGCTGAAGTCAGCCGCTAGGAGGCTCAGGCTGACCGTTCCCCCGGGAAGTCCGCAGCTCTCTCCAGAAAGGCCTCGATGTCGGCGTCGCTGATGTCGAGGTGGGTGACCAGCCGAAGTACCGGGGCGTCACTGATGCCGAAGCCAGCCGCGCTCATAAAGTCTGCAAAACTCGAAGGCGCCCGGACAAACACCATGTTCGTGGCGCACCGGAGCACCGTATAGCCCAAAGTCGAAAGCCCCTCACCCAGTTGTGTGGCACGCCTGTGGTCGTCCCGAAGTCGCGTCACGTGGTGGTCAAGGGCGTACAGACCGGCGGCAGCAAGGCTTCCCGCCTGACGTAAACCCCCTCCAAGCATCTTGCGCCAGCGGTGCGCGCGACGAATCAGATTGGCGCTTCCACAGAGCACACTCCCCGCCGGGGCTCCCAGACCCTTCGACAGACAAATCGATACGGAATCGAAACCCTCGCAAACCTTTGCGACCGGCAGGTCCAGCGCAACCGCAGCATTGAATACCCGCGCGCCGTCGAGATGGGTAGACAGTCCGTGTCGGCGGGCCAAGGCCTGTGCCTCGATGCAGTAGCCCAGCGGCAGCACTCGGCCTGAAATGGTGTTTTCGAGTGCCAGGAGGCGGGTGCGCGCAAAGTGGGGGTCATCGGGCTTCACCGCGCCGCTCAGGGCACTGAGCGAGATACTTCCGTCTGGCTCGTTGAGCAGGGGCTGAGGCTGTATGGAGCCCAGCACGGCCGCACCACCCCCCTCATAGCGATAGGTGTGGGCTTCCTGACCCACCAGATACTCGTCGCCCCGCTCACAATGGCTCATCAGGGCGGCGAGGTTCGACTGGGTTCCGCTCGGAAACCACAGTGCCGCTTCGAAGCCAGCCCGGAGTGCCAGCGCTTCCTGAAGGGTGTTGATCGACGGGTCATCTCCATAGACGTCGTCGCCAACAGGCGCCCAATGCATGGCCTCGCGCATCCCGGCGGTGGGCCGGGTTACGGTATCGGACCGAAAATCACCTCGGGTGAACAGCCCGCGCGTCGATTCAATGGGCACGATGGCTGGCGAAGGCAATCCTGTCGAGCAACGCCATGAGCAGCGCAGAGACCACGAACGACATGTGGAGCACCACGTACCACAGCAACTTTTCGTTCGGGATCTGCCTGAGCTCCATGAACACCCGCAGCAGGTGGATGCTCGAGATGGCCACAATGGATGCGGCGACCTTGAGCTTCAGGGTGTTTGCATCGAGCTTGCCTAGCCATTCCAGCTTTTGGTCGCTCTCTGCCAGATCGATTCGGGACACGAAGTTCTCGTAACCGCTGAACATCACCATGAGAATGAGGCTGCCCACCAGCGTGAGGTCGATGAGGCTCAGCGCGGTCAGGACGACGTCGGATTCCGACAGTTCGAGAATGTGCCCGGCCACGTGGAACAGTTCCTGAAAGAACTTGATGCCCAAGGCAAAGACCGCGACGGAGAGGCCCAGATAGATGGGCGCGAGGAGCCAGCGGCTCAAATAGAGCGCGGACTCGATGATACGTTCGAACGGATGTCGCACGAAGTCCCACTCCGGCTGAAGCCAGAGACGATTATTCAGGACACTGGGCTTAGCGTCCATCCTGCGGGGGATGGACGCGGGGGCAGCTACTCAGTAACGCGGATTGCGCGGACGATCGCCACCACGTGGCCCGCTGTTTTCGCGGGGGCGTGCTTCGTTCACGCGCAATGGGCGACCGTTGAGCGGTTGTCCGTCCATCCCCTTGATTGCCGCTTCGCCTTCGTGGCGATCGGGCATCTCCACAAAGCCAAAGCCTTTGGAGCGATTGGTTTCCCGATCGATCACGATTTTGGCTGAACTGACCTGACCGAAGCGCTCGAAGGCGTCGCGAAGATCCTGTTCGGTCAGGTTATAGGGAAGGTTGCCGACGTAAATATTGGTGGTCATCTAAGTTCTCCGCGTGCCCCGGGCTGTGACGTTCGGTCTTGCGCGTACACGCCCGCGCGGACCGGTGGCGAATCTGGGTTCGCCTTTGCTACACACCAAGCTCGGTGTGCAGGTGGCCGCACTTTAGCAACGTAAGTGCAGGCTGACAACGCGCCTTCGCGAGTGCCGGGTGTGCCATGCAGATTCAGCGCGGGCTGGGTCGCGGCTTTCTGGCGCTTGCGGCTTTTCGGGTCCCTGGCCGTCCACTGCGGGCTTGCGGCGCTGGGTTTGTCGGCAGGCCGAGATGCTGGGTGGTGAAGCGTGCCGAACGTGCGCCTTCGGGAGCTTGTCCGGTACCTCGCGGCTGCCAAGTTGGGACCAGATGGTCAGGACCATTGCCGATGAGGTCGGCGCGTCCCATGCGCTGAAGCGCGGCACGCAACATTGGCCAGTTGTTCGGATCGTGATAACGCAGGAACGCCTTGTGCAACCTTCGCACCTTGAGACCACGCGGAATGTGGACCTCACCCCCGTTGC
>JBIKOF010000182.1:0-4716 GCA_044358205.1 Gammaproteobacteria bacterium
TGTCCCTGCTGATCCAATCGTTCAGTCAACTCCTGCGCACGAACCTGCAGCGCCCGCTCCTCCAGCCGCACCTGCTCCAGCGCCTGTTGACGCTGCGCCAGATCACGTCCGACCAAAACCCCCTCTTCGTCCGTTGCGCGCAGGTCTGCATCGCAGACCTCCAGCGTTTCGCGGCTTGCCTTCATGGCGGCCTCGAGCGCCTGACGTTCCTCCAGCGCCCGCTGCAACTGAGCGCCGAGTTCCTCCCGTGGTTCAAGGGTGTCGCCCAGCGCCCCTTCCAGATCGGTGCAGCGGGCTCTCAGTTCC
Organism: Gammaproteobacteria bacterium; assembly: GCA_044358205.1. Lineage (GTDB taxonomy): Bacteria > Pseudomonadota > Gammaproteobacteria > CAIKBL01. Next base: position 307 of record JBIKOF010000182.1, read on the forward strand.
TCTGCGAGTCTGGCATTACGGGCCAGCGCCTGAACCAGCGAGTGCCCTGTGGATCGCAGACCCTCCAACCGTAGCGCCAGTGCATGTCGCGCCTCACGCGCTGCCCGCCACGCGTTGCGCGCGGTTTCGAGCGCCGCCTGCACTTCGCGGCGCTGCTGATTGAGCGATTCGCCGCGCGCGGCCAGGGATGCAAGGCTGTCGCGGAAGGATTCCACCCGTTCCCGCAAGCCATCGAGGGTGGTCTCGTGCTCCATTGCCTGCACGGCGAGTTGCGCGAGTTCCTGTGCGATGCCCTGCCGACGTTCCTCCACGCGCGCACGTTCCGCCTGCTTCAGTGACAGCTGCCCCTTCAACTGGGAAATCGCGGTAAAGGTCCGTTGCAAGGCCGCCGTCAGTTCGCGCTCCCGCACTTCCAGACTCGTTTGCGCCTCGCGCGCGGCGGCAAGGCTTTGCTCGGTCGCAGCCACGGCTTCCCGCAGAGATTCCAGAGTCAAAGACAGCGTTTCCAGTGCGCGCTGGCGGGCCAGCACGCCGGCTTCCACCGTCTCACGTCCCGGCAACTGGACCCAGTTTGGGCCCACCCACACACCCTGCGGCGTGATGGCGGATTCATGAGCCTGCAGACGCGGACGGAGCGCCATGGCTTCCTCGATGTCGGCTACCGCATGCACGCCGGCGAGCAGCGGATGCAGGGCCAGTGGGCTTTGGATCCGGGCAGCAAGCAGTGCCGGCATGCCGGCGCGGGGCCCGGCTTCACCAGGCGGGGTCCCTTGCTCGAGCCCGGCCAGACGACCGACTGGCAAGTCTGCCGTCGGCGTCAATGCCATCCGCCGAACGAGGTCCGGTTCACACAGGGTGGACAAGGGCAACCGCAAGGCTACTTCCACCGCCAGTTCCCAGCCCGCCTCAATCGTCATCTGGCTGGCGAGCAATGCCTTGTCGGCCAACCCATGCCGGGCGAGCCAGTCGGTCAGGCTTCGCGCATCGCGCCCCAGGGCTGCTTGCTGTAACGCCTGCAAAGACGCTTCCTCACCGACGCGTTTCTGGAGGTCGCTGCGCAAGCTGTGCAGCGTGGCGGATGCGCTCTCGGCTTCCTGACGCGCGGTCTGCAGGCGGCTTCGCACTTCCTGTTGTTCATCGGTGAGTCGGTCGTAATCCGCTTCCCTTTCGGCCAGTTCGGCCCCCAGGGCTTCGAGGCTGGCATCGACGTCGCTCGCCGCGAGCGAAAGTTGCTCATCCTGAAGCCGCTGCGCACGCGCCTGCGCATCCACAAAACCTTTCTGCAACAACTCGAGCCGGACCTGCTCGGCATGCTCAAGCCGCGAGGCCTCCGCCTGTTCACGATTAAAGGTATCCCACGCCTGCTGCCATTCTTCGGCAGACGCCTCAACCTGGCGCAGCGCCTGCGCGGCATCTTCCTCCGCGGCCGCCTGGGCTTCCATTTCCGGGCTAAGTGCTGCGATCTCTGCTTCCAGCGTGGATTGTCGCTGGGTGTCCTCGGCATGCAGACGACTTGTTTCTTCCAGATTGAAACGGGCTCGCGCCAAATCCTGTTCGAGCGCCTTGCGGCGATCCTCGTTGTGCTGCAGCGTCTGTTCGAGGCGGGAGACTTCGGCACTTTTCGCGTAGAACTCACTTTGGCGCGCGTTGAAGGTGTCCTGCGCCGCTACCTGCGACGCGCGCAGGTCTACCTGACGGACCTCCAATGCCCGTAGCGCCGCCAGTGCTGCTTCGACAGCTGTCTCGCGAGTTTCAATCAGGGTTAGCTGTTCGGCGCGTGAGGTCTCCACACGCTGCCAGCGCAATCCGACGAGTTCAGCTTCAAGGCGGCGTTCCTCCGCCTTGTGTTCCTGGTATTTCTCGGCGGCCTTGGCCTGACGCTGGAGATGTCCGAGCTGCTTTTCGAGTTCTTCGCGCACATCGTTCACGCGCGCAAGATTTTCATTGGTATGCCGGATGCGGGTTTCGGTTTCCCGGCGACGCTCCTTGTAGCGAGAAATGCCGGCAGCTTCCTCCAGAAAGTTCCGCAATTCCTCAGGGCGCGCCTCGATGACACGCGAGATCATGCCCTGCTCGATAACCGAATATCCCCCGCGTACGCCGAGCCCTGTGCCGAGAAAGACATCGACGATGTCCTTGCGCCGACAACGCGTGCCGTTGAGGTAGTAGTTCGAGATGCCATCGCGCGCGACCGTGCGCTTGATGGAGATTTCCGCGAAGGAAGCGTACGCGCCACCGAGGGTGCCATCGCTGTTGTCGAAAATGATCTCCACCGCAGCCTGTCCCACGGGTTTACGCGAGCCCGAGCCGCTGAAGATGACATCAGCCATCGAATCTCCGCGCAGGTGCTTGGCGGAAGATTCACCCATCACCCACATCATGGCGTCGATGATGTTGGATTTGCCGCACCCATTGGGCCCCACGATTCCGGTCAGGTTACCCGGCAGGTGCAGGGTCGTCGGGTCGACGAAGGATTTGAAACCGGCGAGCTTTATTTTGTTGATGCGCATAGGCGGGAGCATACCGCACCCCCCTGAACGCGGACAAACGCCCGGGCCCCCATGCCCCAGCCCATGCATCTGAATAATCAGCGAATTACCCGTCCTCGTGTATTATCCGCGCCCTCCCCAACCAGCGACCGAAGCCCATGACGACCCAGCCTTCCCGAGCCTTGGACACGTTTCCCAATCCTGCGCCACAGCGGGACTACACCATCCGCATCGAGATTCCGGAGTTCACTTGTCTGTGCCCCAAGACCGGCCAACCCGATTTCGCGCAGATGTTGCTCGAATATGTCCCAGACGCCCGCTGCATCGAACTGAAAGCCCTGAAACTCTACATTTGGTCGTTCCGGGACGAGGGACACTTCCATGAGGCGGTGACCAACCGGGTCCTGGATGATCTGGTCGCGGCAAGCAGTCCGCGCTTTGCCCGACTGACGGCGCGCTTCAACGTGCGCGGGGGTACCTATCCCACCGTGGTCGTGGAGCACCGGGCTGAAGGCTGGGTCCCAGCCCCGGTGGTCTCCCTGCCGTGAACCCGGGCGGCGCGTCGGGCCTGCTTGCTGGTCTCGACGCGGTGCGGGAAGCCGCGCGCCTGCTGCGGCGCCCGGCGGTCCGGCCATTTGTCGTGGTTCCAGTGCTGGTAAACGTGGGGGTGTTCGTGGTCGGCGGGTACTGGATTTACACCAGCCTCGCCGATAGCGTGTCAGCCGTACTCCCAGCCGACTACGCCTGGCTGCGCTACTTGCTCCTGCCTTTGCTGCTCGCTGCGCTCGCCATGGGCGGATTTCTGGTCTTCAGCTTGGTGGCCAATCTCCTCGCCACCCCTTTCAACGGCTTGCTGTGCGAGGCCATCTTGCGCGAATTACAAGGCGTTCAAGGTCCCGCGCCCGCCGTCTCGTTGTTTGCGGAATTACATCGTGGCTTGCTCGGCGAGCTTGGCAAGAATTGGTATCTCCTGAAGTTGGTTTTGCCCGCCATCCTGTTGTGGTTCATCCCTGGCCTGAACATGCTTGGCGTCCTTGTCTGGCCGATCATCGGAATCTGGGCCTTGGGGCTCGAGTATCTGGACGGGGTGCTCGGAAATCAGGGGCGCCCGTTCCCCGCCGCACTTGGCTACATGCGAAGCCATCGCGGGCTGATGCTGGGCGCCGGCGGTCCATTGTTTGCGATGACCTCGATTCCGGGGCTGAACTTGTTTGCGATGCCGCTGGGTGTGGCCACGGCAACCGTGCTCTATGCCCGCCATCTGAAACCGCAACTGGACACCCCGCATGCCGGGTTGGCCACGCCCGGCCATGCCTGAACGCGCCTACATTGGGCGGTTCGCACCCTCCCCAAGCGGGGATCTGCATTTCGGATCTGTGATCACCGCGGTTGCGGGCTTCCTTCAGGCGCGGCATCGCGGGGGTTCCTGGCACCTGCGAATAGACGACCTCGACCCGCCGCGTGCCGTGCCCGGCGCAGCCGCTGCCATTCTGCGGACGCTGGAACGTCTTGGTCTGGAGTGGGATGGCGAGGTCGTCTACCAGTCGCAGCGCACAGAGGCGTATCGCGCGGCGCTGGACCAGCTCGAAGCACAATCGCTGCTCTACCCTTGCACCTGCTCCCGGCGCTCGCTGGCGCCCGGCCCTTACCCCGGGAACTGTGCCAGTCGGGGCGGCCGACCCGGATTGCCATCGGCGCGGCGCGTTCGCGTTGGCGATACCCAGGTGCAGCTGAACGACCCGCTGCAGGGGCCCCAGCAATGGGATTTGGCCCGTTTGTACGGCGATTTCATCGTCTGGCGGGTTGACGATCTGGCGACCTACCATTTGGCTGCGGTGGTCGATGACGCGGCCTTGAGAGTGACTGAAATCGTACGCGGTGCCGATTTGCTTGATTCCGCCCCCCTCCAGATCTACCTGCA
>JBIKOF010000183.1:0-4702 GCA_044358205.1 Gammaproteobacteria bacterium
TCGCCAGTTCCGAGCCTTCGATGCGCGCAGTGGTGAGGTGCTGTGGCAACAGCGCACCAACTCCGGCGTGGTGGGTGTGCCGGTGAGCTACGAGATCGAGGGGAAGCAGTACATCGCTGTGCAATCGGGCTGGGGCGTAGACGCGGAACGCATGCAGGGCGCCCTGAACGAGAAGACCGGATTGAAAGTCGTGGTGCCGCAGGGCGGCGTGCTGTGGGTGTTCGCGCTGCCCTGAGCGGAGAGCAATCAGACCACGCGGCGGGCGCGGAAACCGGCGATCTCGGCCTCTGAATAGCCCAGTTCACCCAGAATTTCAGCCGTGTGCTCGCCAAGAGACGGTGCCCGCGAATCGGGCAGGTCGTCCGCAGCCGAGAGTTTGAAGGGCATTCTCGCGAGCGGTGCAGGCGCGGGTGCGCCCGGATAATCGACAGGTGTCAGCATGCCCGCCGCCTGAATGTGCGGATGATCCAGCGCCTGCTGCGGCGACAACACCGGCGCCGCTGGCACGCTGATGGCCGCAAAGGCTTCCAGCACCTCCTCAGAACTTCGCTCTGCGCACCAGCGCGAAACCCGCGCCGAAATCTCTTCCCCGTGCCGGCCCCGCTCGAGGTCATCGCGAAAGCGCGGATCTTCCAGCCATGCCTCTTCGCCAAGCATCTTCGCGACACGCCTGAACATGGGGTTACCAATGCATCCCACCATGACCCAGCCGTCCCGTGTGCGGAAGATGTCGGAAGGTGCCGCGGTGAAACCACGGTTCACCAACGCTTCGCGATGGGTGCAGGCAAGTGCCTGCTCTATGAGTATCCCGTTGCCAAAAGCGATCGCGGTTTGCAGCAGTGCGGTCTCAACTTTTTGCCCTTCCCCGCTCCTCCCGCGGGCCATCAACGCTGCCAAGGTCCCAAAAGCCGAAAGGCATGCGGTGCCAAAATCGACCCAGTGGGTGGCTGAACGCACCGGCTGCTCAGGCGTGCCGGACAGATAGACCGCGCCGCTCATAGCCTGCCCGATACCATCGAAGCCATGCCGATGACTCCAAGGCCCGCCGGCGCCGAACGCGGTGGTTGTCGTGAGGATGATGTCGGGTTTGATGGCGCGAAGGCTGTCGAGATCGAGCCCCAGAGACTTCAGGACATCGGGCGGCAAATTGGCGACGACCACATCACTTTGTGCGACCAGCCGCGCCACGATGGCGCGCCCTTCCGCCGAGCCTGGGTCGAGCGTGAGCGAGCGCTTGTTGCGGTTCATGGACAGGTACAAAGCGCCTGCGCCATCGTCCGCCACCGGCATCAGAAACCGGTCCTCACCGCCATCTACCCGCTCGATGCGAATGACCTCCGCGCCCAGATCCGCCAACAATGCTGCGCAGTAAGGACCGGCAATGAAGCGACCAAAGTCCAGAACTCGAATGCCCTTGAGAATGGCCGCTGTGGAATCCTTGCTCATGTGTCGAGGGTAACCCAGGCGGGGCCACGGTCTCCAGCAGGCGGATCTATCAGTAGACGTCGCGTTGGTAGCGGCCTTGCCGCGTCAAGGTCGCAGCCCATTCCCGAGCCCGCGCGGCATCCATTCCCCCTTCGCCCATCGCCACTTCTTTCAAGGCGGCATCAACATCCCGGGCCATGCGGCTCGCATCTCCACACACATAGAAGTAGGCGCCACGTTCCAGCCAGCGCCAAAGCTCGGCGGCGTGCTCGCGCATGCGGTGCTGAACATAATCCTTGGTAGCGCCATCGCGCGACCAGGCAAGCGAAAGTCGCTCCAGCGTTCCATCGTTCTGCCAACCGAGGAGTTCGTCCCTGTACAAAAAATCGTGTCGCGCGTGGCGATCGCCGAAAAAGAGCCAGCTGTTTCCCTTGATGCCCAAGGCTGCCCGGTCCTGCAAAAACGCACGGAACGGCGCAATGCCGGTGCCCGGCCCTACCATGATGATCGGCGTTTCTGGATTTGTGGGCAGTCGGAAGTGGCTTTGCTGAACATAGATCGAGGCCTCATCTGCGCGGAAGGCCAAGTGACAGGAGGCCACGCCGTCGCGCCAGCGATCACGCCTTGAATCACGGACCACCCCGACGCAAAGCTCCACCCGGTCCGGGTCCACTCTGGGCGAGGACGCGATGGAATAAAGCCTTGGCTTCAGGCTGGGTAGGGCGGACAGCAGATCAGCAAGCGGTGGGCGCGCAGAGGGGAAAAGCTCAAGCAAATCGCGCAAATCGAGCGCATCCAATCCCTCGAGCTCTTCATCTGCGGCGAGCCTGCGCAGGGTTGCTGCTTCAGCTGGATCGCGCGCTGCGGCAGCCAGCACCTCGCAAGTGCGCTCGAGCGGTCGGGCGATATCGCGTTCGAAGGCAAGCGCGTGACGGAGGACAGAATCTTCGGTAGCACCCAATGCCTTCAGGCAGGCATCGACCAGCGCGGGATCATGCGCGACGATGACCCCTAGTGAGTCACCCGGTTCGTAGGTCACGCCGGTTCCGGAAATATCGAACGCGATTCGTCGCACGTCCTTATCACTGTCATTTCCAGTGAGGCGCACTGAACGCAGCAGCGGTGCACGCTCCCCTTTCGGGATCACAGCGACCGTCGGGGGCGGGGTGCCAGACGTGTTCACATCCGCCATCAGGGTTTTGAGCGCCTCGCGCGTAACCTTGCCACCCGGCTGACAAAGCCCAAATGAGCTTTCTCTGCCCTCGGCAAGGGCCTCGGCATAGGTTTGACACTGGTAGCCACACTGCCCGCAATCGAGCTGGGCCATGGCCGACATTAAACGGCGAGGAAGGCTGCGACCCTCGGCAAGCGCAAGCCGCTCCGAGAGATCGAGCACGGGATCGTGCCACGGGAAATCCTCGGTGGGCTCCGCAGCGGCCACGCCGCCGTCTGTTTCACCACCGAAAAATCCTGCGAAAAAGCCGTTGAGCCAGGCGCGCTGTGCCGGTGTAAACGGCGCGCTTTCCGGTATCACTGGCAGCGGCCCAACCTGTGTGGTGAGCGCACTCACGCTGCAAGCATTCCGCGCAAGGCGGTATCGTCGTGGCGTGCGCAGAATGTCTGGAAACTTTCAGCTTCGCTCCGCGCGCCCTGCCAGCGCTGCAGCAGGTTCAGCAACAGCCCCGCAACTTCAGAGGCAGGAACACCACGCTGAATCAGGCGGCCGATGCGCGCGGCATCTCCAGACCCTCCCCCAACATGGATGTCGTAGCCCGGGATCACCTCATCTCCCCGCTCCACGCTTGCGCCCAGCAGGCCGATATCAGCGATGAAATGCTGGGCGCAGGAATGAGGGCATCCCGTGAGATGGATATTGAGCGGCGTGTCGAGGCTGATCCGATCTTCCAGAAAGGCGGCAATTTCGAGCCCGTTACGCTTGGTGTCCGCTGCTGCAAATTTGCATCCTGCGCTCCCGGTACAGGCAACCAGCCCGGCCCGAAATGCATTGGCCTCTATGGAAAGATTGGCTTCAGACAGCGTTGCGCGGGCGGAATCGATATCGCGGACATGGGGTATGAGCAGGTTCTGCCACACCGTCAAACGCAGCTCACTGCGGCCAAATCGCTCGGCGACACCGGCGAGACTTTCAAGTTGCGCAGATGAGAGCCGTGCCGCCGGGACGCCAACTCCCACCCAGCTCAACCCGGCCTGGCGCTGCGCATGCGCGCCGATGTGGGCCAAGCGATCCGGCGCAGGCGGGCGTTCCATTACTGCCGGATCGAAGCGCGCTAGCGTCACACCCATCAGCTTCTCTACTTCCTCGAGGAAACGATCATGTCCCCAAGCGTCGAGTAGATATTTAAGGCGAGCTTTCTTGCGATCAGTGCGGTCGCCATGAGCCACAAAGACACGCAGGATGGCATCGCAGACGCGCACGATTTCCGACGGGAGGACTGCCACCTGCGACGGTCTGGCGAAATCCTTGTGACCCGTGATTCCCCCGAGCCCTAGCCTGAAGCGAAATTCTCCGTCGATACGCACAACGCTCAGGGCAATATCGTTCGTTTCCTCGAGTACGGCGATGCTGCCACCCCCATCGATCGCAATATTGAACTTGCGCGGCAATCCAAACAGATCTCGCGTGTTCAGGATGTGGTGGTGGAGCGCCCGTACATGGTCACGGGTGTCGACCCACTCGCGCGGGTCTATGCCGGAGGTCGGGGATGCGGTGATGTTACGGATGTTGTCGGCTCCGGCACCGCGCGGCAGGAGTCCGATATCGCCAAGACGCATCACAACCTCTGGGCCCCTGTGTGCCGGAACGAGGCGGATCTGCAGATTCGCGCGGGTAGTGATGTCAACGTACCCACCGCCACATTCCTCCGCGATTCGGGCCACTTCGTGTGCCTGATACGCGCTGAGGATGCCGCCCGGGATGCGCAAACGGCACATGTAGGCATCCTGTACTGGGCCCACAAAGAACAGTCCATGGAAGCGCCCGATGAAATCATCGATTGGCTTCGGGAACTCGCCCTTGTGCGCCCGCGCCGTGATTTCATCCCATCTGTCGAGCGGGTGCTTATGGCGTTTCGCCTCTTCCTGCGGGACGAGCTTGCCGCCGCGGGCGAGCGTTTGATCCTGCGCTGCCCGCATTGCGTCAGCCGGTGCAGTACCCTGCCCCCGTGCCGCTCCTGCACCGCGCCGCGCTTCGACGCCAGCCATGAAGCCTTCAAGGTAATTCTGTTGCTCTGGTGAAAATTGACCCTCGTCCACGGCG
>JBIKOF010000184.1:0-4694 GCA_044358205.1 Gammaproteobacteria bacterium
AGTCTGCAAGCGCCGCCTCGAAGGCGAGCTTGGCATGCTGGAAGGCAAGTCGAGGTTTCTGTACGCAGATGGCTGACAGCAGAATCATCTGCGGGATACCACTTGCGCGGGCTGCCGCCAGGACATGCATATGGGCCTGATAATCCACGGCCCAGGCATCGCCGGGCACCCCAGTGCGAGACGCAAGGCAACTGACGACGGCTGAAAAAGGTCCGGCATGGCGGATCGTGCTTTGCACCGCTTCGGCGTCTTCCAGTGATACGAACAGAGTGTCACGCGCGCCAAGCAGACGACGAGTGGCGGTTTCATCCCGGGTTGGTACACCACGCACCAGACAGACCACTTCATGGCCGGTGTCGCGAAGGGCCTCGTAGGTTGCCCTGCCGATGGTGCCAGTGGCCCCGAGGAGCAGCACCCGGGGAATATGGCCTGTTTGGCTGGCCGACCCCGCAGGGGACTGTCCGTCTCGTGGTGTGCGAGTGTTCATCGCCACGCAGTGTATGTCCGCCGAGCCTCGACGTCCCCGATCGCGCCGGCCCTATCGCAGGTCCGCAATTCGATGGCGCGTCGCCTATACTGCCTTCACTATGGGGCGCGCCGATTGGGTCAACGCCAGGCCGCAGCAGATTGCCCGGTCACTTGAGGCAAGGAGAGAAGTTCGATGGAGAGCACTTTTCACACCGTTGTGCTGGGCGGGGGCTGTCTTGGCGCCGCATCCGCGGTCGCCATCCAACGTCGCCTGCGTGCCCAGGGGAGCGACGGGAAGGTTTTGCTGGTCGATAAATCGGTCCTGGGTGCAGGACTCTCCGCGCGCCATTCGGGGATCGTCAGGGCAGCCAATGCCGATCAAGCCGCTGCAACCCTTGCAAACCGCGCGATCACACTGTGGCGGAAGCTGGAGCCGTACTGGGGCGTAGACCTGCGCACCGAGAACCCGGGCGCGGTCTGGATCGCGCGCGCGGATCCTTCCGGCGACAATCCGCGCTGGCGCAGTTTGCAAGCCGGAATGGAGGCCGCCGGCGTCGCATTTTCTCGAGTAAATGGCGCCCGTGCGAGAGAACTCTGCGGCCCACATGTGCGTTTGGATGACAACGAAGTCTTCTATCACGAACCAGACGCCCTGCAACTCGACCCAGCAGAAGTACGGGCAACCCTCTATCAGGCGCTTGCCGCAAACGATATCGCGGTCCGTGAGAAAACCGCCGCCCAAGGATTCGAACGCGCGGCTGACGGGCGCCTGTGCGCCGTTTTAACCCACGAGGGACGCATCGGCTGCGAGCACGTCGTAAATGCCTGCGGACCTTGGAGTCCCTCGGTCTTTGCCAGCCTTGGTTTGCAGATTCCGGTGAGCGTTGAAACGGTGGCGGTGATTAACTGGATGTTGAGTCGGCGGGATCTGCCGGGACCCATGCCAATCATTGCCGACTACAGCAATCTCGCCTATTTCCGCCTGTGGTCCGATGGTGCGATTCATATGCACCAGCCGCGCAAGCGAAGCCCGCGCGAAACCGCGCGTGCGTTTGCGGAAAATCCTCTGGCGATGATGGGCGCAGACTTCGTCACCGACCCTGCGAACCAGACACTCTCCTATGCGCAGATTCGCGTGTACGAGGATATCGTTCGGCGCCGCTTTGGGGCCTTGGAACCGATGGTTTTCGGGTCTGGGTATCGCTCGTATTTCGATATCACGCCGGATCTGAAATTCATTTTGGGACCGGATCCGCGGGTGCCTAATCTGGTGCATTGCCTCGGTGCTGGGCAGTCACTCAAGTATGCGCCGGTCTTTGGCGAGGCCATGGCCGATTTTGTCGCAGGGGGTGGAGAAACAGCCAAACTGGTAGAGGGCTTTTCCATCGCCCGTTTCGACGAGAACTATATGTCGGCGTTCTGGGCGCAGGTGGCAGGCCGGCATCACAGCCTCGCTGTCGAAGAAGGCGGGCTGTAACACGGGGCTGAGGTCGCAGTCGGGAATTCGTCCCATGCGACCCCAGTCTCACGCTATTCCACATCCACCACAATTTCGACGAGATTTGGCGCGCCGCTTGCAATCGCCGCGCGCAAGGCCTCGCCGATATCCTCTGCGCGCGATACCCGCCGCGCCGGCATGCCCATGCTGGCTGCCAGGGCGATGAAGTCGATGCTGGGATTTACGAGATCCATCGCCAGGAACTGCCCCGTTCTCGCAGCATGATAGTGTGGCTGCGAGCGCATGAAGTTTTTCAGAATGTTGTACTCGCGGTTGTTGATGACCACGAACGTCACGGGCACCTTCTCGTGCATGGCTGTCCACAGTGCCTGCGGTGAGTACATGGCGGCCCCGTCGCCCACGAGCGACACGACCGGGCCTCGACCTGTGCCCAGCGAAAATCCAACGGCGGCCGGCATACCCCAGCCGAGCGCGCCCCCGCGCAGGAAAGAATACTGGCGGGTGGCGTTGTTGTGCAGGAAGCGCCGCAGGTGGGCTGCCGTTGCGATAGCTTCATCCACGATGGGAATCGGGCCGATGGCCTCGGCCAGCTCGCGCGCCGCCGCCATGGGGTGAATGGGATGACGGGACAGCAAGGCCTCGGCCTGTTGCTGCAGGCTTATGCGGCGCGTCTCGAAGGTTTCCCGGGCAGCCTCGCGCTCGTGGCTGTAAGCCTGTTTATCGCTCTCCACCCGCGCGGCAATGAGTTCGTTCAATGCCTGCAACGAAAGCTGGATATCGCCGACCACCGACAGGCGCGAGGGGTAGGTTCTGCCCAGATCCCGACCGTCTACGGATAGTTGGTACAGCGCGCAGCCTTCGGGCAGGGCGGAGGCCTCTGAATAGAGAATCGTGATGAATGATTTTCCGCCCAGTGCGAACACCGCATCGAAGTCCTGCATTGCGATCGCGATCTCCACTGCCTTGGTTGGCAGGTTACCGCGCCACAGGTAATGACTGGTGGGGTAGGGGATATGCGCAGGCCAGGACGAACCGAACACCGGTGCGGCGAGCAGCTCAGCCAGCCGCACGACCTCACGATGCGCGTCGTGAATGGAGATTTCATCACCGGCGACGATCGCGATGCGGCCTGGCGTGATGGCGCAAAGACGCTCGGCGAGCTCAGGCAGTGAGCCGCCGATGGGGCGACGGTCCACATTCGAAGCGGAGGGGACTCGCACGGTGCTGCTTGCTTCCATGATGTCCATCGGCAAGGACAGGAACACAGGGCCTGGCGGTGGCGCCTTCGCGTCCTGAAAGGCGCGGTGGACGAGGATGGGTAACTGACCGGGCGAGGTGACTTCGGCCGCCCATTTGCAGGCCGGGCGCGCAATCGCCACCAAATCCCCCTGCAACAGCGGGTCGGTGATGGCGTGACGCGAGTCCTGCTGTCCGGCGGTCACCACCAGTGGCGTTCCCGAGGTCATGGCGTTCAGCAGGTTCCCCATGCCGTGCCCTAAGCCGCCGGCAGTATGCAGATTCACGAAGCCTGGTTTGCCGGCGGCCTGCGCGTAGCCGTCTGCCATGGCCACCACGCTCGCCTCCTGCAAGCCCAGAACGTAGTGGATGTCCGGGTTGGCGGAGAGCGCATCGATAAGCGGAAGCTCGGTGGTTCCGGGATTTCCGAACACATACTCCACACCCTCGCTGGCGAGGACCTCCAGGAGGATTGTGGCGCCGTTGCGCGTTTTGGTGGTGGGCATCAGCGACGCTCTCCGAGATATAGGGGATAGGTCTAAATAATACTCTGCGTCTGTGTCGTTCCTACCGTTTGCCCGCGATAGCGCTCGCGTTGCATCTTGGCCGACTCAGCGCCCTGGTGCCCCATGCCAGCAGCCCTAACCCGATAGGGCTCAGTGCCGACCCCGTCTATACTCGCGTTTCCTGTTACCCGCACACGGAGAACTCCGATGGCCGTCTACCTTGTCGCCTTTGCCAAACTGAAGAATGCAGCCAAGCTGCAGGAATACGCGTCCGCCGCCCTTCCGACCTTGCTCGCCGGAGGCGGCGAAGTCGTGTCGCGCGGCAAGGTCCGAGGCATTGCCGGAAATTTTTCTGCCGACACCTGCCTCATCGTGAAGTTTCCGAGCGCAGCCGCGCTGGACGCCTGGTACAACTCGGCGGCCTATCAGGCGCTGGTCCCGGTGCGCGACGAGGCGATGGAGGCCAATTTTCTCGTCCTCGAGGAACCTGCCTGAGCTTGCGTGGGGAACGGGCCGCGAGGGCCCGTTCCCCACTTCCTCTAGGCCACAGCCCTAACTTCCTCTAGGCCGCAGCCCTAACCTCGATTGCCCTTGGGTTGAGCGCGCGCAGTACCGGCATCACTTCACGCGCAAACAACTGCAAGCTTCGCTCTGCCACGCGCATCGGCATACTGCCGTACTTGAAGATGAACATGATTTCATCGGTGCCGAACATTTCTGCAAGCTCCGACGCGCGACGGATAACCTGCTCAGGTGTACCCCATGGGTGTGAATTGAAGAATCCACGCAGGAAGGGACCGGGGTCGTTGGCCAGTTGCTTCTGCATGATCCCGTAGGACTCATAGCCTTTAATCCCCGCCAAGTGATCCCCGCGCAGTTCGTAATGGCGTAACGCGGAGTCTGCGTACTCCACCATGTACTGCTCGGCCCCCCGTTGCGCCTCCGCCTGGGTGTCCGCCACATAAGTCCACAGCGCGAGCTTGGTGCGGCTGGGCGCGTAGCCCGCTGCCTGACGCATCCGTGCG
>JBIKOF010000185.1:0-4688 GCA_044358205.1 Gammaproteobacteria bacterium
CAACGGGGCGCTGCCAATCTTGCTCGCTGGCGAGTCTCGACAGCGGCGCTTTTGGCGGAGGCGGAGAGCCGCAGCGTTGCAGATGCCGCGCTAGGCGCCCGGCTGGCGCGCCGGTTTGTCCGTGCGGGTCTGTTCGAGTCGTCTGCGCCGGACAGCGCGCCACCCCTCTCTCTCTCCCGACTGCGACGGTTTAAGCGCATCGGGATTTACGGCCTGCGCGACCACGGTGCGGGTTTTGGACTCATTCTGGCGCTGGCCCGACAGATCGATGAGGCCGGGGCCGGCGTGCGGCTGGTGGTGGTGGGCGGAACCTTCGACGATGCGCGCCTTGCCGCATGCGAGTGCGTAGAATTGCCCGGCGAGCTTCCGAAAATCACCCTCGCGGAAAGTTTCACGATGTTCGAGTGCGATGCTCTTGCCGACCCGGCGTTTCATCAGGACGGTCTTACGCAGGCGCTGGCAACGCGCCTGCGGTTGCCCTGTCTCGACCGGGAGATGCTGAACTCCCTTCTGACCAGCTTCCCCGCGGCGCGATGACGCGTCGCCCCCGCAGCGTCGCGCCGTTCGAGGGCGCGATCCTTGGACATCGCGACGGCGTGGTGTTTGGGTGGGCCCGCGCGCGCGACGGCGGCACGGTGGTGGTGGAACTGTGGGGTGACGGTGAGCCGGTGGCGCTGGCGGCCTGTAACCTGCGCCTGCCAGACGGCACCGGGTGCCCGGTCGATAAACGGCGCTTTGGTTTCATGGCCCGCGTCGGCAAAGAGCGCCTGCAATCGCTGGGCCGCGTAACCGCACGCGTGGCCAACCATGATTTCATGCTGGCGGGCGCGGTTGAAATCGCCGCCCTCGATGCTCCTGTTTCGCCTCCCATGGCGGGCGTTTATGACAGGGACGGTCTCCGAATCTATGGATGGGTGCTGCCAGATCCGGTCTCTGGTCACGTGCCGACCGTGCTCGCACTGCTGGACGGGCGCTGTATTGCCGAGGCTCCTGCCAATCGACGGGACCCCCAGCTCGTTGCGCTCGGAGGGCCGGGCGACGCCAGCGGTTTCGACCTGACCCTGCCGCTCGCCTTGGCCGACGGGCGCGAGCATCAAATCACGCTGTGTACCTCCCACGGCGTGGAATTGCCGGGTTCCCCGCTGCGCGTGTGTCTGCCAGCACTCGGGGATACCGCGTTTCTGAAGGCACTGCCGCTGCCGACTGCCGATGCAAAGCTTCTGCTAGCCCTCGCCGCTCGTTGGTCGGAGGGGAACCCGCTGTCCCTTGGATTTGAAGATTACCCGGTGTGGCGTGCTCGCTTTGGTGCGACCGAGGCGCCCGCGCGCAGATCCCCTGTCACCGTCTTCATCGGGCCGCACGATGCGCTCGATGAGGTGGCGGTGCTGAGCAGCCTCCAAAGTTTGCTTGCCCAGACACACAAATTCTGGCGCGTACTGGTGTGGACGCCTGCTGGCAGAAACCGGAAAGAAATCCTCAAGGATCCTCGTATCGAATCGGTCCTGCCGGCCCGCTGGCCGGCCGCGGTGCGTGCGGCGGTTCGCAAAGCGACCTGGGTCTCGTTCCTGCCGGCAGGAGATAGATGGGCACCGTCTTGCCTGGCCAAGGCAATGAGTGCCTTACGAGAATCCCCAAGCCACGCGCTGTGTTACACAGACACCGATGCGGAGCCGCCCCAGCTGCCCTGGTTCAAACCAGATTGGTGTTATGAGACGTTTCTCTCCCTACCGTTGCTCGACCATGGGTTCGTGTGCCGCGCTGCCCTGCTGAAAGATCCCTCCCCGCAGCCGCTCGATTGGCCTTGGCAGGCCGTCGCCGCGGCGGGCGGTCCCGCAGCGTCGGTGGTTCACCTGGCCGAAGCGCTTCACGCCTGTGGCGACGGTCGATCGCCCAGCGCCCATCGGCTCGAGGCCACGGGGGATAGGGCGGGTCGACCGGATATTCGAAGCTTGGTCGCCACGGATTCGACGATTGCCCGCTGGACCCCGGGGGTGGGTGGGCTTCCTCATCGGGTGGAGTGGCGCGCGCCGCGCAAGTGGCCGGCCGTCACCCTGATGATCCCCACCCGCGACCGACACGATTTGCTGCAGACCTGTATGGAAAGTCTGAAACGGACCGACTATCCGGGACTCGAGATTTGCGTCATCGACAATCAGTCCACGTGTAGCCAAACGCTCGGCTATTTGCGCAAGCTGGAAGGGCAGGGGGTAAAGGTTTTGCGCTGGCCGCACCGTTTCAACTATGCCGCCATCCACAACCACGCAGTGGCCGCACTTGAGACCCCGCTCATCGGATTCATTAACAACGACGTCCGCGCTCTGGATGCCCTCTGGCTGAAAGCGCTGGTGCGGCCATTACTGCGTGAAGGGGTGGGCGCCACAGGTGCCAAACTGCTCTGGCCCAACGGCATGGTTCAACACGGGGGCGTGGTAGCGGGTTTGCATGGGTTGGTGGGTCACACCGGTAACCTGTGGGCGGCGGACGATACGGGATACCACCACCTCAATCAGATTACGCGGAATGTCAGTGCCGTCACCGCGGCCTGCCTGCTGATGCGACGAAGCGACTATCTCGCCGTGGGCGGCATGGATGCGGAGTCTTTCCCGGTAAATTTCAACGACGTCGACCTCTGCTTCAAATTGCGGGCGCGTGGTCAGCGCATTCTGTGGG
The DNA here is from genome assembly GCA_044358205.1 of Gammaproteobacteria bacterium. Taxonomy (GTDB): domain Bacteria; phylum Pseudomonadota; class Gammaproteobacteria; genus CAIKBL01. The sequence continues at coordinate 2,671 of JBIKOF010000185.1, forward strand.
TGGCGGACGCGGTATTGGAGCATGCGGAGTCGGTCAGTCGTGGGCTCGATCTCGCGCCTTCCAAGCGCGCGCGCGCTGACCGGGAAAGCGAAAATCTTGAATTGCGCTGGCACAACTTGCTGGCGCGCGACCCCTTCTACAACCCCAATCTCAATTTGGACCGCTACAGTCACAACGGGCTCGCGGTACCGCCGCGGCGATAAGGGTCAGGCCTGGAGGATTTCCTCCAGCATCCGCGCAACACCGTGCTGCCAGGGCGGCAAATGTAAACCGAAGGTGCTTTCCAGCAATCGGGTGTCCAGCCGTGAATTCGCCGGGCGCCGTGCCGGTGTAGGCCAGGCTGAAGTGGGTACGGGATCGATGGCGGCGACTTTCCATCCATCGTCCGGGCGTCGTCGGCGCGCGGTCTCGATGACAAATTTGGCGTAATCCTGCCAGTGGGTCACTCCGGCGGCTGCCAGATGATAAATGCCCACTGGCCCACCATTCCCCAAGGCTTGGCGTAGGGCGTGCGCGGTGACGTCGGCAATCAGCTCGGCCCCGGTGGGGGCCCCGAACTGGTCGTTGATCACCGTGAGACGCTCCCGCTCCCGCGCCAGTTTGAGCATGGTCTTGGCGAAGTTGTTGCCGCGGGCTGCGTAAACCCAGCTGGTTCGAAAAATGAGATAAGACGCGCCGCTCTCTGCAACCCGCTGTTCACCCGCCAGCTTGCTGGCGCCATAAACGCCCAGCGGCCCGGTGGGATCGGATTCGCGCCAAGAGGTTTCACCGGATCCATCGAACACGTAATCGGTGCTGTAGTGAACGAAAAAGGCCCCGATTTCGCGTGCTGCGTGGGCCAGTACACCGGGCGCTTCTGCATTCAGGCGCCATGCGAGATCGGGCTCACCTTCTGCCTTGTCCACTGCCGTGTGTGCAGCCGCGTTGATGATGACCTGCGGCTTGAGACGACGCATAGTGCCGCGTAGGCCCTCTAAATCTTCGAGGTTGCCACAGGGATCGCTATGTCGATCGAGCGCGATGATCTCTCCCAACGGGGCCAGCGCGCGCTGCAGTTCCCACCCCACCTGGCCGTTGCGCCCCAGAATGAGCAGGCGCGGGGCGCTCACGTGCGAACCCCGTACTGGGTGCCCACCCACTCGCGATAGGCGCCGCTCGTCACGTTTTTCACCCATTGCTGATGGGCGAGATACCAGGCGACGGTTTTGCGAATTCCGGTTTCGAAGGTTTCCTCCGGCTTCCAGCCCAGTTCCCGTTCGAGCTTGCGGGCATCGATCGCGTAGCGTCGGTCATGGCCCGGGCGGTCGGTGACAAATGTGATCTGGGTGGTGTAGCTCGCCCCGTCGGCGCGCGGGCTCAGCTCGTCCAGGATCGTGCACAGAGTCTTCACGACATCCAGATTGGCGCGCTCATTCCAACCGCCCACATTGTAGGTTTCACCCACACGCCCGCCGTGCAAGACCGTGCGAATGGCGCTGCAATGGTCACGCACGTAAAGCCAGTCACGAATCTGCTGCCCGTCGCCGTAGATGGGCAGGGGTTTCCCGGCAAGTGCGTTGTGGATGCAAAGTGGAATCAGTTTTTCGGGAAAATGGTAGGGGCCGTAGTTGTTCGAACAATTAGTCGTGAGGACCGGCAGGCCGAAGGTATGGTGATAGGCCCGCACCAGGTGATCGCTCGCGGCCTTGCTGGCGGAGTAGGGGCTATTGGGCTCATACCGATTAAGCTCCGTGAACGCCGGATCGGCCTTATCCAGCGAACCATAAACCTCGTCCGTGGACACATGCAGTAGCCGGAAACTGCTCCGGGCTGGCTCGGACAAGGAGCCCCAGTAAGCCCGAACTGCCTCCAGTAACCGGAAGCTGCCCACGATATTGGTCTGGATGAAGGCTTCTGGTCCATGAATGCTGCGGTCTACATGGGATTCGGCCGCAAAGTTGAGCACTGCACGGGGCTGATGCTCGCTCAGCAGGCGGGTTAGGAGAGTGCCGTCATCGATACTGCCGTGCACGAAGTGA
>JBIKOF010000186.1:0-4681 GCA_044358205.1 Gammaproteobacteria bacterium
AGCGCGCACTCGATGCGCAGGAAGAAGATCAGGTCAATTCCTACCTGCCCTCGCAACGGCGGGTGCGGCGACTGTCGGCGGAGGAACGAGCGGACAGCTTCATGGGCTCGAATTTTACGCTCGATGATTTCGAGGGCTTCTCCGGCCGAGTGATGGATTACGAGTGGACCTACCTCGGGCAGAAGCAACTGCTTGCGGTGGCCGACTCCATGCAGCCAATGCTGCGTTTCGGCGGTGCGCAGAGCAATGTGGCCATCGACCGCTGGCAGGTCAGATCCACCTTCGTGGTCGAACTCAAGCCACGTTGGTCCGGACATCCCATGTCCTCAAAGCTGCTGTTCATCGATCAGCAGACGTGGAATCCGGTACTTGCGCTGGTTTTCAATCGCGAAGGCAAGCTCTGGCGCTACATCATGCCGCACTATCAGCGCCCGGTGCCTGACACGAGTTCTCCCGAACGCGCGCTGGAGACTTCTGTGTCGCGCTGGCGTGGCAGCGTGGCAGTGGATTTCCTGCTCGATTCCACCACCTTGGCGCGTGCGACTACCGAAACAGAAAATCCAACCATGACGGACAAGGAAATCAAACGGCGTTTCAGTCTCTCGACCCTCACCGAAGGGCGCTGAGATGCGGCATTCCGCGGCGGCAGTCCTGCTGACGCTGTGTGGCATGCTCTATGCCTGCGCGCGCTATGAGGATCCGATGGATGCGTGGCGCGCAGGCGACGAAACTGCCGCCTTCGCCGGCTTCCTCGCTGCCGCAGAGGCGGGCGACGTGGCGGCGCAGACCGCGGTCGGAACGTTCTACTATCTGGGTGTGGGCACGTCGCGCGATTATGCTCAGGCGCTGGCTTGGTATGAGAAAGCGGCCCTGGCGGGAGACGCCCATGCTCGCCGCAATCTGGGTAGCATGTTTCGTCACGGCCACGGCACCCCGCAGGACGATTTTCGCGCCTTTGGCTGGTACGACGCTGCCCGGAGTGCCGGGCATTCCTCGGTGACCGAGTATCTTCGGCTGACGGCCCTGTCGGTGGGCTGGAACCAGCAGGCTCTCGCGAGACGCATCGTGGAGGAGGATCGGAAAAATCAGGTGGTCTCCCACGGCAGCCACCGCAAGGCCACTCGCTGACCCGCGAGACCAAAGCGGGAAAGCGCCATAAAGCTTTCAGCCAAACTCAAAGGACGTCACGCCGAAAATTCGCTGGATTGGAAGCGTCGGGTCTCGTCCCAGGTAAAGCCGCGCGCAGCCGAAACATTCATTCAGGCCCCATGCGCGGGCCAACGCCAGTCCCGTATCGTTCGGCTCGGGAATATCGATCTGAATCTGGGTACCCGACGTCCCCTCTAGCAGGGCGCCTAGCAGGCGTTCCGCAAAAGCTACCGAGTCAGCGAACAAGGGCCCGATCTTGAAGCCCGCGCGACACGCTCTGCGGGCGCCGAATGCCCGGATTTCACCCTGTTCAACGAGCGCCATTGCACGGCTCTGCGGCTGATGGACCCACTCAGCAAGGAAGGTGGGACGCGCGCAGGGGAAGTGTCGGGCATCGAAGGCGGTGAGCTGTTCAGCGGGAAGGGCATCCACCGCCACTACCGCCGCATCGCGCGCCCCGCCGGGTGAGAGCCCTTGGTAGCGCAGTGAGCGATGCGCGAACCGGAAACCGCCCCGGGTATAAAACGGCACCATGTCGAACACGCCATCCATCCCGATCACAGCATCGGGCGCCAGGCGCGCGAGTAGAGCGTCCCGCCGCCAGTACCACAGACTGCGACCGATGCCCTGACTTCGCAGGTCCTTGCGCATGATGAAAAGGCCCATGAAGCCGAACCCCGGAGAGTGCCGAAATATCGTGCCGGCGCCCGCCAGCGCATCTGCCTGTCTGAGGGCAATGAAGGCTTCCGGATCAAGGCGGTGGGCAAGGGCCAGGTCGTGCAGCCCCGGGTTCCAACCCTCAGCGGACGTCCACTCGTCGAGCTCGCTCACCTCATCTAATTTCATCACGCCGACGGAAAATTCACGCGGTAATTGCATGACGCAGACTCGAGGGGAAGGTTGATTCCGATGCTGCCCGAGGCCGCGCCCGGGCGGCAAGTGCTGCTGGATCCGGTGGCTGTTCCAAGGCACCGGCGGGACCTTTGGATTTGCTTGCCTGTGCCGGTTGACGGGGTCGCAGAGTGCGTGCGAGAGTGCCCCGTGACGTCACCTAGTACTGCCTTCACCCGAGCCTGGCACCCTTCAGGGGCAAGCGAAAGCCAGCGCCTTATCGGATAACAGCCCACCCGAAGAGGACCCCCCATGATCAGTCTTGCGGAAGAACTTGCCCTGCTCGCGATCGAGGACGATGGCGCTATCGCCTACACTGCAGGTCAGGCTGGCTTCGGCATGTCGCTGATCGGGGCCTGCCTCGTCGATTTGAATGGCAAAGGCCGTATCGATGCCGACCTGACCGCGGTCCATATTCTCTCCCGGTCGCCAACCGACGACCCCATGCTCGATCTGGTGCTTGGTGAGATGACGGGGGATGAGGAACTCAGCGTGGCGCAATGGGTGCTGCGAATCTCACCGCTGGTTCCCAAACTCGTTCAGCTTGCGCTGGCGGCTCTGGTACGCAAGGGCATTCTTTCGCAAAAGGAATCGCGCTTTCTCTGGGTACTGAAAGAACGCCGCTACCCGGTGATCGACGGACGCGAACAGAAGGAAGCCAAGTTGCGCATCCTGGCGACCTTGCTAGGTGACGACGTGCCCACGCCCCATGACACGGTTCTCGTCGGGCTGGCGCGCGCAGGTGGGCTACTCGAGGCCTTTCTGTCGGCAGCGGAAGTCAATCGGCTGGAGGATCGCATCGGCGAGGTGGGCGGCATCGACTTGTTGGTCAAGGGCGTCGAGGCAGCCATCCGCGAAGATCAGGCAGCACGTGCGCGCGCTATGATGTTGCCCATGTACTAATCATTCCCCCGGATCAACCCGCACCGGTCCGCAAACATTCCTCGCACGCGCCAACGCAGTCGGAGAAAAACCAATGAATCAAGCGATCTCAGTCCTCAACACCACCATCGACACCGTTAACGGCGTGCTGGTCGTCCTCCCCGAGGGCCGCCTCGATTACGATGCGGCCGCAGGCTTTCAGGCTACCCTCGAACAGGCACTTGCGGGTTCGGACAAGCCGCGAGGCATGATCATCGACTGCACCTCGCTGACCTATGTGTCCAGCGCGGGTCTCCGGTCCTTCCTGGTGGGCGCGCGTGCTGCAAAGACCGCGGGCGTCACCTTCGTTGTCTGCTCCCTCACCCAGTCGGTGCGCGAAGTCTTCACCGTCAGCGGTTTCAGCCGCATCATCGAGGAGCTTCCGGACCGCGCAGCGGCCCTCACGAAGATTGGCTGAACGAGGTCACCCGCCCGTGGTTCAGGTGCTCGCCCACGCCGCTGAGCTTGCGGGCCTGAACCAGTATCTGAGCGAATTCTGGACGGCCGCTGACTTGCCTCCTGCGAGTCAGTTTCCGTTTGAACTGGCGCTCGAAGAAGTGTTCATGAACGTCGTGATGCACGGCTCCACGCCCGAGCATGTGCCGACCGTCGAGGTCTCCCTGACACGGGAGGCCGATGATGTGGTGCTCCGCATCGCGGATACGGGACCGGCTTTCGATCCGCTGGACGCCCCCAATCCAGATGTCGAGGCGGCCATCGAGGATCGCCCCATCGGTGGGCTTGGAATTTATCTCTTGCGCGAAATGATGGACGAGTTCACATATGCGCGTCTGCACGGACAAAACTGCCTGACCCTCCGCAAACGCGTAACCTAGTCCCGCGTGCGTCACTTCCTGCTCCCGCTCGCGCTTATTTTGGCCGTCTCGGCCTTGCTCATCGCCAGCGACGGAAGTGGCCGCAGCCGCCAACTTCAACGAGAGGACGCCGGGCTTCCGCGCATCGCAATTGTGCAGCACGTGGCTCAGGCGGCCATCGATGAAGGGGTCGATGGCGTCATTGCGGCGCTGGCAGCGCGTGGCTATGAAGATGGGCGTACCGCAAAGCTGACGCGTTTCAACGCACAGGGCGATATCGCCACAGCGAACGATATCGCCGTGCGTGCCGTGGACGGCAGTTTCGATCTCGTCATCAGCGCGAGCACGGTCTCCATGCAGGCGGTGGCCAACGCCAATCGCGCAGGTCGCACCCGGCATATCTTCGGCGTGGTGGCGGATCCCGCCTCGGCAGGCGTGGGGATCTCCCGCGAGAACCCACTCGATCACCCCGCGCACATGGCGGGCATCGGCAGTTTCATGTCCGTGGAAAAAGTTTTGGGACTGGCGCGGGAAATGAATCCCGGGCTGAAACGTCTCGGGCTCGTGTGGCATACCTCGGAAACCAACTCGCGTGCTTATACCGAGGCAACCCGTAAGGCATGCACGAAGCTCGGCATCGAATTGTTCGAAGCAAATGCCGAGACTTCTTCGGCGGTAGGGGAAGCGGCGGCGTCGCTGGTGCCGAAAAATCTGGACGCGTTTCTGGTCACCCCCGATGTGATGGTGCTGGTGGCGGTGGATGCCATCGTGGCCGTGGCCGATCGCGCGAGAATTCCGGTCATTTCGGTGGTGCCGCCCAATGTCCGGCGCGGCGCCTTGTTCGATCTGGGCTTGGATTACCACACCATTGGTTTCGACACGGGCATGCTCGCGGCGGACGTGCT
>JBIKOF010000187.1:0-4679 GCA_044358205.1 Gammaproteobacteria bacterium
CGGTGGTCGCCGTATCATTACCCAGGCTGGCATCCAGCTCCGGGAGATAGGTGATGTCCGTATCCAGATCGTCGAGATTGGTATCCGGGAAGTTGCCACCGCGCGCATAGAACTCCACCACATGGCGCAAGGTTGCGTCCTCACCATTGTGGAAGTATGGCCCCATGTATTCCTGATTGCGCAGCGTGGGGGTCTTGAATGAACCCCGCGTGACCACGCGATCTGCCGCCGCGTTGAACAGGTTGTCTAGCGGTAGGATATTTCCCTCTTCATCGCGCCCGGTATCGGGCACGAAGGCGGCTATATCCGGCGGCAAACGTCCATAGCGCTTCAAAAGACCCAGCCCTGTATACGACAACGGCAGACCCGACGGCGCCGTGCTGGAGCGACCGATGTCCTCGACACTGGGCCGCACGCCGATGTTGTAGAACCCACTGTCGTATGCCCCCAATCGGCCATTGCCCATCGGCATCAGCTCGATGAGGGTCGTTGGGATGACTTCGTTGACGATGTCCTGAGGGCGGTTGGCCGAACCCATCACAGGATCGGAACGCACCGGGCGCAGACGCAGATCAGCCTTGCGCAACACGTGATTGGAAGTTTCTGGCAGCGAGTGACAGTTTCCACACTTGCCCGGTCCGACATAGAGAGCGAGACCCAGCCGCTCCTGCTCTGTCAGCGCCTGGGGATTGGCGGCAATTGCTCGCCCGCCTTCGCGTACAGCTGCACGTGCGCCCATGAATCGATCGAACGGCGTGTCATCCGCCACAAGCGTGTTCTGATAGAGCTGCAGGGCGAGGCCGAAGAAGAGCGGGAAGTTATGCCGCATCACCGCCGAGGGTGGGCCCTGCGAGATGACCTGCGAACCCGTCCACTCGGGTCTGAATGCCTCGAAGACGAGCTGCTGGTAACTGCGCGATATTCCGCGCTGATTACCCGTACGCGCCAGAGAGCCCAGCACGCTATCCGAAGTCGACACGCGTTGCAGACCAAGCGGCACGAGGTTTGGACTCAGCAGTTTCAGCGCCAGCTCATCGAAATCCCGCTGGTGTCCCGTCATCTCACGCATGCTCAACGGGGGGCCGACAGCCTGACTTGCATAAGATGCATAAGGGATACGCACCCGAACATCGCTGACGACCCCATTCGTCACGCGCTTCACAGTGCTCGCGGTATCGCGAAAACCGAATGGCGTCATGCCATTGAAGATAAAGCTCGCGCGACCATCCCAGAATTGGTCAAGATGAAATCCTGCATTGATGGCAGAAGGCGCATTGCGGGGCGCGGAGCGACGAACATTGGCGCCGGCGTAATTGAACACCTCGTCTCGCGCATCTCCGCAGTTGACGGCACAATCGCCGAGCTTCACCCCTTGCGACGACACGATATCGTTGGTGTCCAGGATGACGTTTGGATTGCTAAAGCCGTCACCCTTGGCGTGCGGGTTCGTGCGTCGGTGCAGCGGGAAATGCTCAGCCCGGAGCTGGTTGTTGGGACGGAAGCCGAAGTGCCAAGGCGACTCGTTAGGGCCGGGAACGCCGGGTACCCGGGAGTTGCCAAACACGACATCGCGATCCGCGGTTCCGGGATCAAGCTGGTTCTTGGAACGGTTGTCGGCACCCGCTGCAAAGTGGCAGGAAGCGCACGCCTGCACATTGTCCGAGCCAATCTGCATATCCCAGAAAAGTGCCTTGCCTAAGCGAATGGCGGCGACACGCGCATTGTTTCCATCGGTACGGCCTGCGCTGCCCTTGAGAAAGGCAAACAGATTGGTGGGCTCCGGAATTGGAACATCCTTGAGCGACAAGGGCTCTGGGGCCGCAACGGGGCCCGCCGTTGGCGTCTGATTGGGTGCCTGATTAGGCGCCGGCGTTGGTGCAGGGGTGGGCGCAGCCACAGGCGCCTGACGGGCCTCGACACGCGTGTTTGTTCGGCCTCTGTTGGCGGTTTGCGCCTCAACGTTCTGAAGCACGACGCACAGGCTTAGAAAGAGGGGCAGATAGATCAGCCCTTGTTTCCAGCCTTCGCCCAACCCGGGTGGCTGCTCTAGCGAAGCGCGTCGGGGCTCAACGTTCCTCGCGATTCTTCTACTGTACTGCATGGCCTGGTGTCCTCTGTTTTTTTTCTTGGAGGAACCCTAGGTAATTCCAGCGAAGTGGTGTGTGTCCGTCTGTAAAAAGGTCTATCCCGTCACAATCTCCGTGCGCACGACACTCGTTTCTATGATGCCCGTCACTCAAGAGATGGGGACCCTGGTTGCGCATCGAGCGAGTCAGCACTGGTTGAGGGGCGCCCGCTGGCCCCTTGGTTTGGAGCCCTTGCAGACCAAGAGTGAGGTTGGAGCCGGGCATCGGGCGGTGCCCGCGGGGGTGAAATTCAAGGCAAGCTCGGCCACACTGCGGACCCGTTTCATCCTGGCGCGGGGAAGCCAAGGCTCAGGCTACCCCTGAAGAGACTTATGATCATTTGCCATTCGCGCAAGTATGTCTTCATCCACATCCACAAAACCGGAGGCACCAGTGTGGAAAGCGCGCTGGAGCCCACCCTGCACTGGAACGATCTGCTGCTGGGTTCCACGCCCTTCGGCGAGGTTGCAAACGAGTACTACGCACGGCGCTTTGGCCTGTCGAAGCATAGCGGTGTGACGGAAATCTATCGGACTTGCAATGAAGTACCGGCGCTACGCAGCTATCAGGTCGTGAGCGTGGTCCGTGAGCCAATGGAGCGGCTGCTTTCACTGCACAGGTTTGTGCTGTCAAAGCTTCAAGCGCTCGCGGGCACTCTGCGCATGAGTGTTGAGGCTCTCGGGCGATCGCGGGACGCGCTTGCAGTGGACCACGCGGTGCTGAGATGGCCGGCGTCACGGGCGGCGCTGGCTGCCGGCGAGAGTTTTGAGTCATTCATCACTTCGCCATTCATGGAGAAAGAGCCGGCATTCCGCAGCCAGGTTTCGATGCTTTCCTGCGATGGGCAGCTGGTGCCAAATCTGGCGTGGGTAAGGGCGGAAGATCTTTCGCAGGCGGGGACATTCTTCGCCGAACTCTGTGGGCAGCCCATCGCCATCCCACGTTTAAACGCGAGTCCGCGCTCGCCAAAGGCCCCTCAAACCCCACCGCGCGCCAGCGCGCGGGTCCGCGAGATTTTCAAGGCCGACTACGAGACATTCGGCTACTGAGGCTGGGCCAAACAAGGGAATTACTGGTGCCGGATGAGGGATTCGAACCCCCGACCTTCGGTTTACAAAACCGCTGCACTACCACTGTGCTAATCCGGCATCGATTTCTAGCAGACGCTCATTATAGGCAAGCTTGGCGGCAGCTTTAACCCCAAAGCGCCGGCGGCGAGACACCCAACACTCCGGCCACTCACTGCCACGGCCTGGGGCGCAGGGTCTTGCGGAGATACAACGGGTGTCCTGGTTCGCCCGCGCCGGTGAGGGTTAGGTAGTGCAACGGCAGGCCCTCGAGCAGCTCCCGCACGCAGGCACTGCGACCCAGATGCGCGCCATCCGCGCCCCAGGCAGCGACCACAAGCCCACCCGCCTTAATCACACCCTTTACCGTCGTTCGAATCGCGCGGTCGTTAGCGCGCAGGTCTGTGTGTTCCGCAATCGGGTTCTCAACCCGCTTCATCGCCAGTCGGTCGGTCTCCCGGTACGCAAACACGTTCAGCATGATGAGCCGGCCATACCCCCAGTCGCGGGCGTAACCGATACAGCGCCGCACCGTCGGGTCGGGGCCTTGCTCGTCCGCGGTGGAGGGATTGAGTCCGATGAACGCGCACGGGGGCGCATCGGCTTGCCACACCATTTCCCAGCGATAGCGATAGCGTCGGCAAGGCGAAAACCGACAGCGAATCGGCTCAGGCATGGTATGTCCAAAAGTCTCGTCGGCGCATTGTACCCCCCACCCGATCTCCTCGGCGGGGTGCCGGCCCGGTCTCCCAGGCTGGGAGCTTCCCCCCCGTCTGCGGCGTCACCTCGTATACTGTCGCCGCGCGCCCGTCGCCGTGAGGGCGCGCGCTGTGACCCCGGCACGTGTTCCGTGGATTTCTGCAAGGCCGAGGCTTCATTGGACACACCCGCGACTCCGCTGCTCACGCCAAGCTTTGCACTGCTGCTGCTCACCACCGCCATCGTCGGGCTGTCCTTCTCGACCTACTTCCTGTTACCCAAATTTCTTGCCGTGGAGCTTGCGGCAGATGCCGCTACCATTGGCGCAGTGAGCGCCGCGGCACTGCTCTCCTCCGTTGTTTTCATGCCCATCGTCGGGGTGCAGGTGGATCGCCATGGCCGCCGGCCCTTTGCCTGCGCAGGTGCGTTGCTCCTGGCCGCGAGCTGTGCCGGCATGCTGTTCGTCGACCGGGTGGGTGCGCTGCTGTGGATCGTGCGCGTTGCCCAAGGCGCAGCGTTTCCGCTTTTCTACGTGAGCCTGTCGACCATTGCGACGGACATCGCACCGCGCTCGCGGGTAGGTCAGGCCATCGGCCTCTTCGGGGGCATCATGATTGCCACCAACGCGCTTGGACCGGCACTTGCCGAATGGGGAGCGGCGCGTTTCAGCTGGAATGCCGTGTTCGCGGCAACGGTGGTGGCAGCACTGGTTGCGGCTGCGCTTGCCTGGATTTTGCCTGACCTGCATCGGCCGCGCGCCCGCGCGGATGCGACCACCATGCACACC
>JBIKOF010000189.1:0-4671 GCA_044358205.1 Gammaproteobacteria bacterium
CGTCGGCGAGTAAGACCATCGAATGCCTGTACCTCTCGGACAAGGCAGGCCGCCCGGCCATCCTGCAGCAGGTTGTCGGCGTCGAGCCCCAGCGCCTGCGCACTGACAAAGGCCTCGAACACTGTATCGAGGTTACTGCCCGCAGCTCTGTGCACCCGAGCATGATCGGTTGAACGCTCGCGGTGGGTCGCTGCGACATGCTGCAAGGCGCAGGTCTCCAGCATCAGCTGCACGGCTAGATAGTCAGCGAGCGTCGCGGGCAACTCACGCACCGGCATGCGTTCAGGATGCGCGGCGTATTGTTCGAACATCCCAGCCCAGCCCCGCAAGGCAAGGAGGGTCCGAAGGACGTACTCATCCCAAATCGCCTCGGGGATCTCGAGGCGGTTCAGACAATCGATAATGGTATCCAGCGCGTCGAAACCCCGACCGCGCTGGTGGGCGATGAGTTCCGCTATCCCGCCCAACCAGAGTCCTTCCTCTGGCGCGCCGGCCCGATAAATCGTGCGAATGGCGTCCAGAAAGCCGCCTGTGCGCCCGGGCATAGGAGCTTCGGCCACGCCTTGGTCCAGATAGGCAGCAGCGAGGCGGATCAGCAGAGGTCTCACCTGGTCGTCGATATCGTGACCAAACCGCTCAAGCCAACGATCCCGAAGGCGCAGGCCCGGATTGGACGGATCCAGCAACCTTGCTTCGGCCTCGAGCGCCCGCCATAAGTTCTCGAGCCGCTGATGGGTAGCCCCACCCTGCGCCCATCCAGCGCGCGCACCAACCGGCACTGCCGGGTGCGGCGCCGCGAAGAGCTCTCGTTCGGCGCGCATAAACGCCAGTGTTTCGCAGGAAGGCGTTTCAAAAGCATGCAGTAACCGGAATCGCCAAAGGGCACGCCGCAGTGGCCCGTCTGGCCAAAGCGGCGTCTCCCCATCGGGTAGGGCTGCGAGGCCGATTTCGATTTCGCGTTCGGTGATGCGCCCGCGTTTCAAAGCTTCGGCGAACGCCGCTTCCGTCTGGTAAGGCTCGGTCGCGTAGAGGGCCGAGGCCTCCGCCAGAGCGGAATGAAAGTCGAGGTGCTCGAAGGCATGCAGCGTGTTGTGATGAACGAAGGCATGGAGCGGAAGCTGAGCCGGCAGATAATGTGCCGCGTGCTCGAGTGCCTGCGCGACGATGGCTCTTGCCCCGCCAAGCGCCGTATGCCGCCCGCCGTCCGCGTGAAGCGTACTCATGGTGTCACCCGGGTCCCTTGCCAACGCGTCGCGTGCGGATGCCCGGAGGCCGATTTGAGGTGACCATGACCACGCACGGAGATCGTCGTCCCGACCCGTTCATTGTTGAGCCCTGCGATACCGGACAGGAACGTGTGGTCGACCAGAATGGTCTCGCTCAGATCGATGATAACGCTGGAAGTATTGGCTGGCACCGATTCCAGCGCTGAGCGCAGACGAAGCAGGCTTGGGAATGCGGCCGCACCGATCACCTTCAGCAGCACCGAATCCCCCTCTGGTTGGACGGTGACCTGACTGCCGAAAAGCCTAAGGGGTGATGCCCCGCGCACCGCATGCAGTATGAATTTGAGCGCTAAACCTGCCGCAACGCCGATCAGAAGGTCGGTGAGCAAGGTCATCAGCATGGTGGTCACGAACAAGGCAAGTTGGTCCATTCCGATTTGTTTGACGTGGACCAGTTCATGGGGAGAGGCCAGACGAGATCCGGTGTAGACCAGCATCGCGGCGAGCGCCGCCAGCGGGATGAGTCCCAAAAGCTTCGGCGCCAGGGCGACAAATGCAAGCAAGCAAAGTCCGTGTGTGAAGTTGGACCGCGAGGACTGTGCACCTGCATCCACGTTGGCCTTGCTCCGAACGATTTCTGAAATCATCGGCAGACCACCAATTGCGGCCGCGACCAAGTTACCCACCCCAACCGCGAACAGGTCCTTGTTGAGATTCGAGGTTTTGCGGACCGGGTCCATGGCGTCCACAGCCACCACCGAGAGGGTTGATTCGATGGAGCCGACCAGGGCGAACATCACGATGTATTTGATCGAGATGCCGGACAGGATGACCGAGAAATCCGGGAAGCTGATGCTGTCCATGAGGTGACCCGGCAATTGCACCAGATAGTGCGGACCGACCTCGAACGGATGTCCACCGAAGTAGTACACGTGGGCTGCGCCGAGGTGGAACATCGCGCTCAAGGGTACCGCGACGGCTAGCACTACCAGCGGCGCAGGGATGCCCTTGGCCCACCCAGAACGCAAGCGGGGCCAGGTCATCAGGATGAGCAGGGACACCACCCCCACCAACATCACCTCAGGATTGGCATGCATCAGGCTATGGGGAATCTCGAGCAGCAGGTCGATGATTTCCTTGCCTTCGGGCTTGACGCCCATCAGGACATGGGACTGTTTCGCGATAATGATGACACCGATGGCCGCCAGCATGCCGTGCACCACAGACCGAGACATCGTGATGCCCAGATTGGCGAGGCGGAGCAGCGCGAAGATGATTTGAATAACGGCAGCCACCACGCCGACGGCGAGAGCCCGGTGGTAGCCCACCGTCATGTCACCCTGACCCAGCTCGGTTACGGCGCCTATGGCAATGACGATGAGGCCTGCGGCCGGTCCCTTGATGGTGAGTCTTGAGCTGCCGAGAAAACTCGCAACGCAGCCCCCGATGATGGCCGTAAGGATTCCCGCTACCGGGGGAAACCCACTGGCAAGTGAGATCCCAAGACATAAGGGAAGTGCGATCAGGAAAACCAGAAATCCTGCGCGCACATCGCGCGCAAGAGACGCGGACAGGGAGCCAGAAGTAAATGCTGACATGGGAAAGCTCCTGCTGAACCAACCCGCGGAACGGCGTCAAAGCCGCCACGGGTCGATCGAAACCGTCGAAAAGGTGAACGCGCGGTTGCGGTCAGACCAGTTCGGGAGGGCCTCTGGCAGGAAGGGGTGCGCCAAAGCGGGAGGTGAGAAACGTTCCGCGAGCGTCGCATGGCCTCAGCGGACTGGTGGTGAAAGTGACGAGCGATCCAGGCGTCTGCCAGATCTCTGGTCCGTCACCATCGACCTCCTCCAGCTCGATATCTGGACAGGCGTCCAGCGCAAGCTCTGCCGCTTCGCCCAGGTATTTCGCCACGCCATGCGTGGTATCGACCGGGGCGATTGCGAGCCCGAACAGCAGCAGCCCCAGAACAGCAAGTCTAAGCATGCTCAGCGGCAGGCATGAAGCCTGACAACTTTGCGGACTCGTCGATTCGCTGGGCACAGGTGGCCTCGAGCAGAGAAGGTAACTCAGTCTAGGAGATGGGGTCGTGCGCGTGAAGCGGTCGTTGCAAAGAGACACGATTCCCGGTCGTCTCAGAACCGGGGGAGTTCGGGGTGGGACATCTGCCCCCGGGAGACGCGCATGGCTCCAAACTCGGCGCAGCGGTGCAGGGTGGGGACGGCACGTCCGGGGTTAAGCAAACCTGCGCGATCGAACGCGGCTTTCACGGCGTGAAAGCAAGTGAGTTCCGCCGTGGAGAACTGGACACACATCTGGTTCAGCTTCTCTACGCCCACGCCGTGCTCACCGGTGACCGTCCCGCCGACCTCCACGCAAAGCCGCAATATCTGCGCGCCGACTTCCTCGGCGAGCGCGAGCTCAGCGTCGTCGTTGGCATCAAAACCAATCAGCGGATGCAGGTTGCCATCCCCCGCATGAAACACATTGGCGATCACAAGCCCGCTCTGTTCTGAAATTTCGGCAATCCGGCGCAACACGCCTGGGAGCTCACGGCGGGGAATCGTGCCATCCATGCAGAAGTAGTCCGGGGTGATTCGCCCAAAGGCGGGAAATGCGGCCTTGCGCCCCTGCCAGAAGCGTAGGCGCTCGGCTTCACTGGCCGAGCGGCGCACTTCACGCGCACCACAGGCGGCCAGCACCGATTCCACGCGAGCCCCGTCCGCCACCACCTCACCCACGCTTCCGTCGACCTCACACAGCAGGATTGCGGCGGCGTCGGTTGGATACCCGGCGTGGCAAAAATCTTCGGCAACCCGGATGGCCACCGCATCCATCATTTCCAGCCCGGCCGGGATGATTCCTGCTTCGATGATGGCACCCACGGCCCGACCGGCAGCCTCCGTCGAGTCGAACGCTGCCATCAGCACCTGTGCAACAGGAGGTCGCGGCTGGAGACGCACGGTGACCTCCATCACCACCCCGAGCAGGCCTTCGGACCCGTTGATTACGGCAAGGAGGTCCAGCCCAGGAGACTCCAAGGTCCGGCCGCCAAGCTCGAGCCACGTCCCGTCGCTCAAAAAGAGTTTCACTCCAAGGACGTTATGCACGGTGAGTCCGTATTTCAGGCAGTGCACCCCGCCTGAATTCTCCGCTACGTTGCCGCCTATGGAGCAGGCTATCTGCGAGGACGGGTCCGGCGCGTAATAAAGTCCGTGAACCGCCACCGCTTCGGAAATGGCGAGATTGCGGACGCCGGGCTCCACCACGGCGAGGCGGTTCTCCGGATCGATTTCAAGAATTCGGTTAAAGCGCGCCAGAGAAAGCACGCAGCCCTCGGCCAGTGGCAGCGCCCCGCCCGCAAGCCCGGTGCCAGCGCCGCGCGGCACGACGGGTACGTGATGCCGTGCACAGGTCTCAAGTACCTGGCGGACCTGTTCCCGAGTTC
>JBIKOF010000188.1:0-4671 GCA_044358205.1 Gammaproteobacteria bacterium
AAATCACCCGTGGAACGTCAATCTCGGGCAATGGCAGCGCGAGGAGTTCATCGTTGAAGCCGTTGGGGATGACCCACAAACGCTCCTTCGTGCGGGGCGTGGGTGTGCCCCAGAAGGCAAGGTCACCCTCTGAGCAGATAATCGAACGGAGATACTTACGTGCCGCCGCGCGTTCGGTGCGAGCGGTTTTCCAGCAGTCGTACCATGCGGCCAGTACCGGCAGGGTAAGTTTCCACGACTGCATCTTGCGCTTCAGCTTGATCGATTCCAGATCATCGATGTCGACGATGATGCGGTCGGCCAATTCGGGCAGATGTTCGGCCATCCACAGGCGTTCGACCCAGATGACATCCGCGTCGCGCGCGAGGCGTCGGACCTCACGAACCAGCGACTCGCAGGCATATTCGCGAAACACGAAGGCGCCCGACCGTCTTACATAGTGTTCAAAGGCCCAGTGCAGATCGTCCCGCTTCAAATCCGGCCACCAGGGCAAATCGCGCTTCAGGATGACGGCGTCCGGGCTGAGTGCTCGCAGCGCGGCGATGCCCCGCGTGTTCTCCGGATCCTCGGGCGGGCCGTCATCCCAGTAACCCACGAACTGCACCGGGCCCACCTCGCTGGCGGCACGCAGCAGGTTGGCGAGCCGGATTTTGGTTCCGGTGTTTTCAGGGAACGGCAGCACATGGCCAACGAAAAGGATCATGGAGATTTGTCCGGGATTCTGCGCCGCGGATAAAACGCCCCGGGCTCGGCACTCTCGCGGCACGGGTACGATTGGAGACAAGACCAGTGGGGACGATAGAGGGGCGGCGTGCACAGGGCAAGAAGCGCTGCGCTCGGTGCGCTGACGATCGTTAGGGCATCGGCTACTCTGGGGCTGAAAGATCTGCCCGAGCCCGGATGACTTATGCATCAACCCGATTCATCACCCCGCCCCTCTCTTTACTTTCCGTATCAGGTGCATTCGCCCTGGGTGCCGAAATCCGGTGCTACCGCCACGGTGCCTGTGGCCATCGTCGGCGGTGGGCTGGTGGGCCTGAGCCTCGCACTGTCACTCGTCCAGCAAGGCGTGCCCGTGGTGGTGCTGGAGTCTGCGCTGCAGGTTAGCGAGGGCAGTCGTGCAATCGTTTTCACGCGTAGAACCCTGGAGATTCTCCATCAACTGGGGATTGCGCAACGCGTGGAGGAAAAGGGACTCGCCTGGACCACAGGCCAGTCGTTTTACCGCGGGGAACCGGTGTTTCGCATGCAGGTGCCAGAGGACGCGCATGACCGACACGCACCACTGACCAATCTTCAGCAACCTTGGGTAGAGCAGTTTCTGCTCGAGGCGTGCAGCGGATTTCCGGGGTTTGAAATGCGCTGGGGCAATCAGGTGACCGATATCAACCCCGCGGAGGATGGCACGCAACTCACCGTCGATACCCCGGAAGGACTCTATTCGTTGAACGCGAGCTGGGTCGTGGCCGCGGACGGCGCGCGCTCGGCCTTGCGCAGCCGCCTCGGTCTACGCCTGGAGGGAACCAGTTACAAAGGCGATTTCGTCATTGCGGATATTCGCATCGACCTTCCATTGCCCACCGAACGCCTGGCCTTTTTCGAACCCGCCTGGAATCCGGGCAACACGGTGTTGATGCATCGCCAGCCAGATCGGCTCTGGCGGGTCGATTATCAGTTGCCCGAGGGGGAGGATCCCGCAGCCGCGCTCGCGCCGGAAACCCTGCGGAGCAGGATTCAGGCCCAGCTCGATTCGATAGGCCAAGGCCATCTTCCCTGGACCTTGGACTGGAGCTCGGTGTATTCCGCGCGCACCCTGACCCTGCCGGATTACGTTCGGGGGCGAGTGATTTTTGCAGGGGACGCGGCGCATCTGTTGCCGATTTTCGGGGTGAGGGGGGCGAACAGCGGTTTTCAGGACGCACAAGCGCTCGCCTGGCGTCTGGCGCTTGTGGTCAAGGCACACGCGCCGCCCATCTTGCTGGAGAGCTACAGTCAGGAGCGGGTGGGCGCGGCCCGCGAGATCATCGAGGAGGCAGGTCGCAGCACCCGGTTCATGACGCCTCCCACGTTCGGGCATCGTGCACTTCGCGACGCGACCCTCTCGCTCGCCTTGCACGAAGCCTTCGCACGGCCCCTGCTGCACTGGCGCACATCGCGCGCGCATGCATACTCGAACTCCCCCCTTAACTCGGCTTTCGCGGGCGATACGCCGCCGACCGCCGGACCCCTGCCCGGGGATCCCGTGCCCAACGTGCGTTTGGCGGATGATGACTTTCTGCTCGATCGTCTGGGACATCATTTCACCCTGCTCTATGTAGGGCGGACGCTGCCGCCTGGGCTTGCGGCCGATTGCGCCCGACTGGCAGCCAGCGGGCTCTCGCTGTGGTGGGTCAACGGCGAAGCTACCGAGCCCGGGCCGGCAGCCCGACTGTCGGACCCGGACGGACGAATAGCCGAGCGGTGGGGGGCACGCGCGCCAGGGGAAGCCTTTCTGGTGCGGCCGGACCAACACCTGTGTGCCCGGTGGACCGATGACTCGCCGGGTGCTCTGGATGTCGCACTCGATCGCGCGCTCGGCAAGGCGACCCAGCTGCCGGTTGTCGGGAATGTGCGTCCGGCCATCGGACCCACCCCGCTGGAGGCGGCCTACGACAGGCTGGCCGAGGCGCTCGATGCCGTCGCTGATGCAGCGCGCATTCAATTGCTGGTGAAGCTCGCGCTGCTGTGTGCCGATACCATGGGAGATCCTGCGCATTTCACGGCGCTGGTGGAGCGGGCGCGCAAGTCTCTTCAGGAATAAAGTTCGGCTTTTTCGGCGCGTGGCTGCTGGCCAGCCCGCGCATGGCCGGATTATGCTGTGGGCGCTCACTACAACAACAAGCCCGATGGATGTCACCGCAGCCCAACCGCGGGGCGTCCGAGAGAGCCACATGACAGGGACTGCTTCCATGTTCTCCGCCGCGGGGCGGGAGACGTTCGTCCATTCGCCCCCCGCCTGGGCGCCCGGTGCCCGCGGGACAACCTCTGGCGGCCGCCTGCGCGGTCTGGATGGCTTGCGCGCCCTCGCCATCACTGGCGTTGTGTTCTATCACGGCGACCTGTCCTGGCTGCCCGGCGGCTATCTGGGCGTTGACCTCTTCTTCGTCCTCTCCGGATTCCTCGTGACCTCGCTGCTGCTCGAGGAACGCCTTTGGGCTGGCGACATCGACCTCACTGGCTTTTATGCGCGACGCCTGCGACGGCTTTTCCCCGCACTGGCGTTCATGCTGGCGGTGCTGTGGGTCACGGTGCCGTGGGTTGCGCCGGATGCGTTCCCCCGCCTTGAAGAGGACGCGTTTGCGTCGCTTGTCTACGTTGCCAACTGGTGGTTCATCCAGAACGAGGGGTCTTACTTCGACTTTATCGGTCGCCCGCCGCTGCTCCAGCACCTCTGGTCGCTTGCCATAGAAGAGCAGTTTTATCTGGTGTGGCCGGCCATCCTCAGCTTGGCCCTCGCGGGAGCGCGTCGCCCGGTGGCGGCGATTGCCGCGCTCATTGCCTGTGCCGCCACGCTCTGGATGAGCTGGCTAGCCATGCGCGGCGGCTACCCGGACAACGCCGATCCCAGTCGGCTCTACTTCGGAACCGACACGCACTGTATCGGTCTTTTCGTGGGCGCCGCGCTGGCGGGTTTGTTCAGACCCTGGGGTTGGCGTGCCCATCAACCGGGGCACCAAATGTTCATGCTCCGGGAGGGCCTGGGTCTCGCAGGATTGCTTGGACTCCTGAGCGCCTTTGGCATGGCAGCCGAACATTTGGCCTGGCTATACCGGGGTGGCTTTCTGATGGTGGCCTTGTGCTCAGCGTTGCTTATTCAGGCAGTGCTGATGCAGCACTCGACGCTCGGCTGGTTCTTCGAACGCCGTCCCCTGCGTTGGGTGGGTCAACGCTCCTATGCACTCTATCTGTGGCACTGGCCGGTGTTCATGCTCACCCGGCCGGGGCTCGACACGCCTGTGACCGGTGCCGCTAATCTCGTCCTTCGAATCCTGCTGGTCGGCCTGATGGCGGAGCTCAGTCACCGCCTGATCGAGGCACCCCTCATGCGCAAACGCCCTGCGCGCGGAAATTCGCGTCGTGCGATCATCGCGCCCTATCGTCGGGCGTTGTTGATTTCGCTGCTGTTCGGCGCGCCCGCCGTTGCAGCCTATGTACTCTCCGGGGCGGGTACC
Organism: Gammaproteobacteria bacterium; assembly: GCA_044358205.1. GTDB lineage: Bacteria > Pseudomonadota > Gammaproteobacteria > CAIKBL01. Next base: position 4,212 of record JBIKOF010000188.1, read on the forward strand.
AGCGAGCGCACGCCGCCACTGACACGCCTGCCGGGTGATATCGCCGAGGCCATGGGGCTCGCCAATGGAGGCCCGACCCGGGTTTTTATCAGCACCCGCGAGGTGTCTCCCGAGTACCGCGCACCTGCGTTCCAGTGGCCGCATGTCCCGGTCGTTATGCGCCAGCTTCTGGGCGAAAAAACTTCAACCGAAACGATTAAGCGGTCCGAGGGGCGTCAACCATCGCAGCTCGCGTTCGCGGCGCGCGCTTACCGACCCGCTACCGAATCGGCGGTGCCTGCGATGGCCGCATTACCCTCCGGTGGTGTCGGAAGCGGGCTGACCGCGGTGGGTGACTCGGTCCTTCTGGGCGCGCGCGTACATTTGCAGAAGGTGATGCCGGCCGCGCAGACCGACGCCGAGATCGGGCGCCAGGCTACGGCTCTGCTGGCGCGTCTGCGCGATTTGCGTGCTCAGGCGC
>JBIKOF010000277.1:0-3687 GCA_044358205.1 Gammaproteobacteria bacterium
TCGATGGCCACCCGTGACGTGGTCCCTAGCCGCCTGGAACGGGCGCGGTACCGGATCCGCGACCTGTTGGCGGCCCGGCGTGGCGGTCAAACCGCGCTCGTGGCGTTCGCCGCGCAGGCCTTCACGGTCACACCCCTAACCGACGACATTGAGACCATTCGCTCCCAGCTCGCAGTCCTGGAACCTGGGGTAATGCCCCGCCAGGGCAGCAATATCCCCACAGCCCTCGAACACGGACTCGGCCTTCTGCGACAGGCTGGCTTCAATGAGGGTGACCTCCTGCTCATCACCGACGGTATCGCAGAGGCCGACAGCCCCAAAGTCGCCGCGCTGCTTGCGGGAAGCGGTGCACGGCTGTCTGTCATGGGCGTCGGCAGCGAAGCGGGCGGCCCGGTCCCACAGGCCGGTGGCGGTTTCGTCACTGCCGCGGACGGCACGCTCGTCGTATCGCGACTGGATCCGGCGGCGCTGGCGGCAACCGCGCGCGAAGGTGGCGGGCTTTACGTCACCGCCACGGGGCAAGGCGACGAAGTCATCTCCCTCGCGGAATTCTTCATGCGCGGGGCAAGCGGTGACGGCGTCGCAGCAACGGAAGAGCGGGCACGCCGGTGGCAGGACGCCGGGATCTGGTTACTACCCCCGCTTCTCCTTCTGGGGTTACTCGCCTTTCGTCCGGGGGTTGGCCTTGCGCTGCTCGCGCTCGCGCTGCTTCCCCCCACCCTCCGCGCCGACTGGTTTCGCACCCCGGACCAGCGCGCCCGGGAATTCTTCGAGCAGGGCGACTATCGCGCCGCGGGGAAGCTGTTCGAGTCATCGGCCTGGCGAGCGGCGAGCGCCTATCGCGAAAACGACTTCGAAGTTGCAGCCAAGGCGCTCGAAGACGCATCGACCCCGGACGCCCTGTACAACCGCGGCAATGCCCGCGCTCGCCTCGGTCAGTACCCGCAGGCGGTTGGAGACTACGAAGCGGCCCTGCGCTTGCGCCCCGATTTCCCGGACGCCAGACACAACCTCGAACTAGTGCGTGAACAACTGGCCGAAGAAGAGCAGGAAAAGAAAAAGGCCGAGGAAGATTCCCGGACCAAGGACGAAAAGCAGGAGCAACAGGGCGAGCGCGAGGGTGAGCAGGGCCAGAATGGCAAGGAAGGTCAGGAAGGGGAAGCCGAGGAAGGTGCGAGCGAGGCTGGCAAAAATCGCGAGCGCAAGGAAGGTCAGGATCAACAGGCGCAGGAGAATGCCGAGCGTGGCGCCCAGCGCGGACAGCAAGAGGACGACGCCGAAGGCTCGGCCGATGCAAGCGCCGAGGACGACGGGGAGCGCAAGCCGCCTGAAGGGTCGCGGGAGGCGCGCGCGGGGGCGCCCGGCGATACCGAACAGCAGCTCGCGACCGAGCAGTGGCTGCGCCAGATCCCGGACGATCCGGGTGGGCTCTGGCGCCGCAAGTTCCTCTACCAATACCGCCAGCGCGAGGCGCCGCAGACGGAGTCAGACGAACCATGGTGAATTCGAATCTCGAGGGTTGCCGCGCAGGCGAAGCGCAATCAGGCCGGGGCTGGCGGCTGGGGATGAGACTCGCCCTTGTGCTGTGCCTCGGTGTGGCGTCAACGCTGGCTCAGGCAGAGGTCACGATTTCTATCGAACCGGAGCCGCCGCGAGAGGGAGATTCGTTCCGGATCGCCTTTTCGGTCGCCGGGGACGTGGACGAAGAGCCGGATTTCAAGCCGCTGGAGCCGCAGCTCGAAATTCTTGGCAGAAACCAGCAGACCTCTCTGTCACTGATCAACGGGAAATACACCCGCCAGTCGACCTGGATACTGGAAGTTCTGCCGAAGGCACCCGGCCCCATCGATTTGCCAGCACTCACTTTTGGTGACGAGCGCTCCGCGCCCCTGCGCATCGAGCCCGCAGGCACTCCGGGCGACAGCGCGCAAAACGAAGGACTCTTCCTCGAAGCAGAGGCCACTCCGCGTAATCCCTATGTGCAGCAGGAAGTGCTCTATACGGTGCGTCTGTGGCGACGTTACGAACTCAGCAACGCCTCCTTGTCCGAACCCCGTCTGGACACCGATGCCATGGTCCGGCCTCTGGGCGAAGACAGACAATATGTCGATGAGCGGGACGGCCAGCGCTACGAGGTTGTGGAACGCCGCTATCTCGTCTATCCACAGAAGAGCGGGCGCGCGACCATCGCCCCCGTCACCGTGACTGCACAGGTGCTGGAGCGGGCGGCATCCCTGTTCGAGATGTTCGGTCGGGCGATCAAGACCCGCAGGGTGAGCTCCCCTGCCGTCCAGTTGGAGGTTCGGCCCATGCCCGCGGCGTTCCCGGCGGACGCCCACTGGCTCCCTGCACGCCAGCTGCGCCTGAACGAAGTGTGGAGCCCGGATACCCGCGAAGTACGGGCCGGCGAGCCGCTTACACGCACGCTTTCGCTGTGGGCCAAGGGGCTTACCAGCGGCCAGTTGCCCGCGGTGCCGATTCCCGAGATCGAGGGCGTGAAGGTCTATCCCGATGAAGCGCAGCTTCAGGACACCCCACGCGAAGCGCGCATGACGGCCATCCGGCAGCAGAAGGTTGCCTTCGTCGGAGCGCGCACAGGCACACTCGAAGTGCCGGAGGTCCGTCTCCCCTGGTGGAACACAGAGACCGACCGCCTCGAGTTTGCGGAACTGCCGGCTCACACTGTTTCGGTGAAACCCGACCCCTTGGCGGCACCCAGCCCAGCCCCGGTGCCTACGGCGCTACCTGCGCCAGCGCCGGTGGCCGAGCCTGCGCGTGGTGGGGTCGCGCCGTCGAATTGGCGTACCTGGCCCGGCTGGCCGGCGGTCTCGGCGGGTCTGGCGCTCGCGCTGCTGGTTACCCTGTCCGCACTTTGGCAGGCGCGTCAGACAGCGAGCGTGGCGGAACCCGGCCCTTCAGGCGCTGACGCGGCGCCCGACACGGCAAGGCGGCGCGCGCTACGCGAACATTTTCTGGCGGCCTGTGCGGCTGGCGATCCCGAGGCCTGTCGGGCCGCCCTGCTCGCGTGGGCGGCGCATGAGTGGCCCGCCCACGCACCGCGCAGCTTGGGCGCTCTCGCCGACCGCATGGGAGACGACGCCATGGCCGGCGCGTTGCGCGATCTGGAGGCGAGCCTCTATGGCCGCCACGCGCAACAGTTTTCGGGCGCCGCGTTGGCCTCTGCCTTCAAGAGCTGGCGCCCTGTCACCGATCAACACGCGCGACCTGTCGAAGCGCTTCCACCACTATTCAAGCTGGCAAGCTGAGTGTCGCTAAGGATCCCCAGCCCCATCAGAGAATTCGCAGGTTGCCCGCGATGAGTGCGTCCGTGCTTGCCGTCGACGACAACGCCACTATCCGGCGCGCGATAGCAATGCGACTGAGCGCCAAGGGCTATGAGGTGGTGACTGCAGAAGACGGTGTGGCGGCGCTTGCTGCGCTCGACAAGCGGCCGTTCGACCTGATGCTGCTCGACTTGCAGATGCCGGGCATGCGCGGTGATGAGGTCCTGCGCCAGGTTCGCTTGCGCTACTCGGATATCCAGCTGCCAATCATCATGCTCGCTGCCAGCGATGATGCGGATGACATCCTGCGCACCCTGCACCTCGGCGCCAATGACTACATCGTCAAACCTGGTGAACTGCCAGTACTGCTGACGCGGATTCGTGATCAGCTGGCACGCCGGCA
>JBIKOF010000190.1:0-4649 GCA_044358205.1 Gammaproteobacteria bacterium
TCGTCGACATCGAGCAGGTCCATGAAGGTTTTTTGTGCCTTCTGGGTTTCGGCTTCGCTCTTGCTCTCGGCGTCGGCCTCGGTCATCACGTTCAGCTCCCAGCCGGTCAACTGACTGGCGAGACGAACGTTTTGGCCATTGCGTCCGATTGCTTGCGAAAGCTGTTCCTCCACCACTGCCACGTCCATCACGCTGGAGTCTTCGTCCACAAGGATGGACACGACTTCGGCGGGAGACATGGCATTGATGACGAACTGGGCCGGGTTTTCATCCCACAGGATGATATCGACGCGTTCACCGGCGAGTTCGTTGGAGACCGCCTGAACCCGGGACCCGCGCATTCCAACGCACGCGCCAACCGGGTCAATGCGCCCGTCCATGCTCTGCACCGCGATTTTTGCGCGCAGACCCGGGTCGCGCGCCGCTCCGTGAATCTGAATGACGCCTTCGCCAATTTCCGGCACCTCGAGCTTGAAAAGCTCAATCAGCAATTCACGCGCTGTGCGGCTGACAAACAGCTGTGGGCCCCGCTTTTCGGGGCGAACGTCGAACAGGTAACCGCGAATGCGGTCGCCGGGTCTGACGACCTCGCGCGGGACCATGTGCTCCTTCGGAATGAGTGCCTCGGCGTTACCCCCGAGATCGAGATAGACGTTGCCCCGCTCAACGCGTTTGACGACGCCCATCACGAGTTCACCGATTCGGCTCTGGAAAGACTCGACCACTTGAGCGCGCTCCGCCTCACGCACTTTCTGCACGATCACCTGCTTGGCGGTCTGCGCGGCGATCCGACCGAAGTCGGCCGCTTCCAGGGGCTCTTCAATGAATTCGCCCGCCTTGATGCCCGGTTCCCGGTCCAGAGCATCGGCCAGCCAAATCTGGCGCGCAGGAAACTCGAGCGCGATCGGATCGTCATCGTCCAACTCGAATGAGAGGCGATGTTCGACCGGATCGATCACTTCCCAACGGCGAAAGGCTGCGTAGTCGCCACTCCCCCGGTTGATGGCCACGCGCAGATCGATGTCTTCGCTATAGCGCTTGCGGGTCGCACCTGCGAGTGCAGCTTCAAGCGCCTCGAAGATGACCTCCTTGGCCACCCCTTTTTCATTGGAGACCACGTCAACGACGGTAAGAATTTCTTTATTCATGGCGTTCAACCCGTTTGCTTGCGCGCCGCACCCCGGCGTTGGGCGGGCGCCTTGTCAGGCCATTGCGGAACGATGCGCGTCCGTTCGATTTCAGCGTAGGGAAGGCTCACCTCCCCTGCTTCAGTGCGCAGACAAATACCGCGCTCGTCTGCCTCAAGGAGGGTTCCGGTCAGCTGCCGGCGGCGCTCACGCGGGATGCGAAGACGGATTTGTACCTGCTCGCCCACCGCACGGGTGTGCTGCGTGGGGGAAAAGAGCAATCTGTCCATGCCAGGGGATGAAATCTCCAGCAGGGTGTCATCGCCCATCAGGGACTCTGCCTCGAGCTGGTCGTAGACCTGCCGGCTCACGCGCTCACAGTCTTCGACGGAGATCCCGTCGGGATGTTCGATATAGATGCGCAGGAGCAGACCGCGCGCGGAGCGCTGTCTCTCGATACCCCAGAGCTCGTAGCCCAGGCCCGCTACCGTGGGCGCGAGTATGGACTCCAGCGTGTCGCCTGCGATCAATGCTTGTCCCCAAAAAACAAAAGGCCCCGACTTCCCGGGGCCTTTTATAAGGTGGTAGCGGGGGCAGGATTTGAACCTGCGACCTTCGGGTTATGAGCCCGACGAGCTGCCAGACTGCTCCACCCCGCAATTGTCAGGGCGCGGATGGTACGGGCCGCGCCTGATCTTTTCAAGCACTACGCGCAGTGTTCTCGTCAACCCGCCGGTCTGGCGGCGCGCTGCGCGCGCTCGATGAGGTCGGTCGCCAGCCCTCGCAGCGCGTTGTCACTGCCGGCAAGTTCGCGAGCCCGCTCTGCCGTCTGCAGCGCCTGCGCCGGATCACCCGCGCGCAGGTTGAGTTCGCCTAGCCGAAGCCAGAGCCGGGCGTTTCGCGCATCGATCTTCAGGGCGCGCTCAAGGCTCGCGCGGGCCCTATCCAGATCGCCCGCGGCCTCCGCCTGGTCGGCTTGCCCCACGATTGTCCTGAGCGCCGGGTTCTCGAAGGTCGCGGCATCCTGCACAGCCGGAGGTGCCAACGGTATGGCTTCCATGGGCACCGGTACCGCAGCGGGCGCGGCCACCGATTCCTCAGGCAGCGCGAAGACTTGTGGAGTGGTCGACGCCGTTGGCGGCGCGGCAGGGGCGGCGGCAGGACGAGTGGAACTGATCGTGGGTTTCTCCGAAGTCCCTGACCTGATCTCGATCGGGGCCGGTGGGCCCGCGGTGCCGCAGGCGGTGAGTGCCAAACATAGTGCCAGTGCTCCCAAGGGACGCCGGCAACCTGGAAGCTCTGTCATCAGTCCCCTCTCTGTCTGTTTCAACGCCACTTCGCCCCGCCCGCCCCACGGCCGGGGCAGGGCAGCATCATTTCGGGCTGATGCTGAATCACCACTGGGACGCGCGCGCCGGCGGGACAGCCTGGCTCGGTGAGCGCAACACCATCCGGCGTCAGCCATTGCCATTCGACGCCTTCAGGAGGCGTCATCGAGACGGCACGAGCACCCGTGCGGCGGACGGCCTCGATCCATAATCGGAGCGCGCCGCTCGCCCCCGTCAGACCAGCGGACTGGTTGTCGTCGCGCCCCGTCCATACGGTCGTCACATCATCGCCATTCAAACCAACGAACCAGCTGTCGCGACCATCGTTCGAGGTCCCGGTCTTGCCCGCGAGTGGCTGCGCATTCGGGAACTCCGCGAGCAGGCGGCGCGCGGTCCCGCGCTCCACGGTCTGTGTCATTAGGTAGCGTGTCTGGAACGCGGCGCCCGCGTCGACCACACGCTGCACTTGCATACCGTAGCGCCGGACCGGCTGGTTGCTCTGGTCGACCACAGCCTGAATCGCCCGCAGCGGGATGCGAAGGCCATCGTTCGCAATGGTCTGATATAACTGGGTAACGTCATAGGGGCTAAGGTCGAGTGCCCCGAGGAATAGCGCGGGATAACGCGTCACCTCACCCTCCACCCCCATGGTCTTGAGCGTCTGCCGTACGGGTTCCACGCCCACCCGGAAGCCGAGGTCGACGGTCGCAAGATTGAGTGAGCGTGCCAGCGCCTCGCGCGCCGATACCACCCCGTTGTAGCGCTTGTCGTAGTTTCGGGGCGCCCAAATCTTGCCGTTTGGCGCGGTCCAGCGCAGCGGCTCGTCGCGCAAAGATGTGAGCGCGTTGAACTCTGGTAGACGCTGAAATGCCGTGAGGTAGATAAACGGTTTGACCAGTGAACCAATCTGACGCCGCGCATCCAGCGCTCGGTTGAAGCCCCCGACCTGCGTGCCCCGGCTTCCGGTAATGGCCTTGATATCCCCGGTTCGAGCATCGGTGGTAATCGCAGCCGCCTGCAGGGCACCCTTGTGACGCGGATACTGTCCCTCGAGTTCGGTGATGCCGCGGGTCACGGCGACCTCCAAGGCCGCCTGGGCGATCATGTCCATCCCTGTGAACACTTTCAGGCCCGCTGTACGCAAATCAGATTCCCGGTAGTCCCGTCGCAGCTGGCGTCGGACCAGATCGAGATAGTCGGCATAGCGCCCCTCGCTTCGCCACTCGCCCCGCCGCAGTCCAAGAGGCGCCTGCTTGAACTTCTCTGCCTGTTCGATGGTGATGAGCCCACTTTCCGCCAACACGTCCAGCACCGTACCGCGGCGTTCCAAGGCACGTTGCGGATCACGGAACGGGTTGTAGCGCGAGGGTCCCCTGACCATTCCAACCAGCAACGCGATTTCCGGCGTGGAGAGCTCGCCAAGCGGGCGCCCAAAGTAGAACTGGGCAGCAAGCCCGAAACCATGGATGGCGCGGTTCCCGTCCTGCCCAAGAAAAACTTCGTTGACGTAGGTTTCGAGAATCTCGTCTTTAGAAAAACGTCGCTCGATGGACAAGGCCATCAGCGCCTCGACACCCTTGCGGCGTAAGGTGCGTCGCTGATCGAGGTAGAGATTCTTGACCAACTGCTGAGTGAGCGTACTGCCGCCCTGCGCAATTCCACCGTGGAGCACATTCACCCAGACAGCACGCAGGATTCCCGCCCAGTCGATGCCGATATGCGAAAAAAAGCGCCGGTCTTCCACCGCAGTAAGCGTGCGAACGAACATGTCCGGCAATTCGGCGCCGCGAAGAAGAATGCGGTCTTCGAAGCGTGTCGCGTGCACGCGTCCGATCTCGAGCGGTTCCAATCGCAAGATCCCCGGCGTTGCCTGGCCTCGCGGCGCTGCCAGACCTTTCACAGTCCGTTGGTCAATCCAGATCCGGATTGCGCGCGAGGGCTCTGCGCCATCCGGAAAAGCAAATCCTCGTGTGACGAGATCCAGATGATCCTGTGCCAGCGCGAACTGGCCTGGGCCCGCCGGTGCCTTCACTTGTCGATAGCCCAGGATACCCAGCGCAACCACCAAGGGATCACGCCCCAGTGCCTTGCCCTGATGAAGCTCTATCGGGCTTGCATAGATTCGCGCGGGCAGTTCCCACTGACGCGCATTGAAGGCTGCCACGACCTTGCGATCCAGCCATGCCCAATACAG
>JBIKOF010000191.1:0-4633 GCA_044358205.1 Gammaproteobacteria bacterium
ATGCGGTGATGAATTCCAGGAAGAACGCACGGGTGAGGTTGTAGGGCTTCGTCCAGTGCGCATCCTCGACCGGGGGCAAGGACTTCCCATGAAAAGGGAGATCCCAGGCGATGACCTGAAAGTCGCGGGTAATCGTGGGATCTTCCAGCACGTGCCGCCACTGGAACCCGTGGGCGCCCGCGGTGTGCTGACACACCAGCGGAATACCACTGCCTGAGGTCTCGTAATACACGCGATATTCCAGTCCCTGCACGGTGAGGTAGACGTAATGTCCGGTGGTTTTGTCATGTCTTGCCATCGCAATTCTCCTCAGACCGCGCACTCGCGCATGAGCTGAAACAAGCGGCGAAACGCGCCGTAGTACGCAAAAAAGGTTTCGGAATTGCCGAACCACTCGAAGTTGCGGCTGACGATGCCGGCAAAAATGTCGTGAAAGAACGGGGGTGGGACAGGCTTCAGGAAAGACTGCCAGTGCGCCACAGGACCACGGATGGTGACATCGGCAGAGTCGAACATCACGCCGGGCACAAGCGACGTGAGTCGTCCGTCGCGAAAGGTCATAAGACAGGACTCGTCGCCGAAGAACAACTTTAACGCACCGTTGAGATACCGCGCGGCAATCTGGAACTCGCCATCCTCATGGAGTCGGGCGATGAACCGGGCCTCATCGAAAAGGGTCATGGATATTTCTCCTCAGGTCAGGGGGAGGGCGCGTCAGGACGCTTCAAGCTGCCGGGCGATGACCAGGCGCTGGACATCGCTCGTGCCCTCGTAAATCTGGCAGACGCGCACGTCGCGATAGATGCGCTCAACGGGAAAATCCTCGACGTAGCCATAGCCGCCGTGGATCTGGATGGCGTCGGAACATACTTGTTCCGCCATCTCGGAGGCGAAAAGTTTCGCCATTGATGCCTCACGCAGCGCCGGAAGACCGGCATCGCGCCGGGCTGCGGCATGCAGCACCATCTGGCGCGCAACCTCGACGCGCGTGGCCATGTCGGCCAGTCGGAACGACACGGCCTGGTGTTCGGCGATGGCAACGCCGAAAGCCTGTCGTTCACCCGCGTATTTAGCCGCCGCGGCGAGGGCCGCGCGCGCCATGCCAATGGCCTGGGCAGCGATGCCGATTCGCCCGCCTTCGAGATTGGACAGCGCGATGCGGTAGCCCGCGCCCTCGTCACCTAGCAGGTGGTCGGCGGGGATCTCGCAGTCTTCCAGTGCAATTTGCGCGGTGTCCGAGGCGCGTTGTCCAAGCTTTGCTTCGACGCGCGCTACCCGATAGCCCGGCGTGCTGGTCGGCACGATAAAGGCGCTGATGCCGCGCTTGCCCGCAGCCGGATCGCTGACCGCAAACACGATTGCGACATCCGCATGCTTGCCATTGGTGATGAATTGCTTCACGCCGTTGAGGCGCCAGCCATTCGGCGTACGCACTGCGCGCGTTTTGAGCGCCGCGGCATCCGATCCTGCATGCGGTTCAGTGAGGCAGAAGGCGCCCAGCAGTTCGCCGCGCGCGAGCGGCTTGAGGAAGCGGTCCTTCTGCGCAGGCGTGCCGAACTTGAGAAGCGGCATGCAGACCACCGAGTTCTGCACACTGACGATGGTGGATGTTGCCCCATCGCCGGCAGCGATTTCCTCCAGTGCGACCGCCATCGAGACGTGATCGAGTCCCGGGCCGTCGAATTCCGGGGGCACCAGCATGCCCATCAGCCCCAACTCACCCATCTGGCGCACGGCGTCACGGGGAAAGGTCCGGTCCCTGTCCCAGGCGGCAGCATTGGGCGCCAGGACTTCAGTGGCAAAACGGCGCGCCATGTCACGCACCAGAATTTGGTCGTCATTCAGCAGCATCGAGGTCTCCCGCGAGCGAGTTGCGATGGTGGGCCCGCAGGGCCCGGAACGTCAGACCGGAACCTTACCCGGAGGGCGGGGGGGCTGTCATGGTGCAGGGACTGCCGCCGCGATCAACCACGCAGCGCGTGGGTGCCGGCGATGTCTGCATTGGCCCGAACCCAGGCCTCGACCGGATTGGCCTCGCGCCAGGTCTTGACATAATTTTCCATGGTGTCGAAATGCACGTCCGCATGACTTTTGAAGTACGCGAGCAGGCGCTCGAACATCAGAAAGTAGCGGCCACGTCCGATGGTCTGAGGATGCATGGTGAGGATGAACACCCCACCCGGGCACTCGCGATAGGCAAAATCGAAGTCGGCGCGCCAGTTCTCCTCCAACTGCGACGGCGCTTGCAGGCCGGTGTTCATGCCCAGCACGAACTCGGCGGGCGGGAAATCGTCCAGCATCCACGTCACCGGCATCTCGACCAAATCGACCGTGGGTCCGAAGCGGTAGGCCTCGTCCAGCGACCATTGATCTCCGCTGCGCAGGTAGTAGGGGTAGAAGTCGTGACCCATACAGCTCGATTCGTACAGAAACCCGAACTCACGCAGCAGGTCGACGCTGCGCGGGCTCAAATCCCATGCGGGTGAACGGTAGCCACTGGGCGTGACACCGGTCACTTTCATCAAGGCCTCAAGCCCACGCTCCAGCACTCGACGCTCGCCCGCCTCATCGAAGGCAGCAGGATTCTCATGGACCCAGCCGTGATGCGCGATCTCGTGGCCGCGCGCATGAATGTCCCGCACCACACGGGGATAGGCGTAGGCCGTGTGTCCGGGAACGGCGAAGGTGCCCCTGATATCTTGCTCGTCGAGCAGGCGCAGCAGGCGGGGCATTGCGACGGCGCAGAATTGCCCGCGTGAAATCATGCTCGGGTTGTTGGACTTCATCGATCCGATCCAGGACGACATCCCGTCGAAATCGAAGGTCATACAGCAGGTGAGTCGGGGCAGGGTCATTGTGTGGAATTCCCGTGGTGGATGGGCGTCCCATCTTCGCCAATTTCACGCTGCCGGAAAATCACCGTGAGTCAACGGATGCATTCCAGAAAGGCGATGGGCGAGGCGCGCATGAAGTCAGCCCAATGCGCAGGCGGGTGATCGCGGGTGGCACTCTCGGCCAGACGAGGGGCGTGCCAGATCACCTTGCTGAATCCAGCCGCCTGCAGGGCCTGCTCGTGGACAGCCGTATCGAGGAAGTAGTTTTCAATCTCGAAAGGCCCATCTTCCAGATGGAAGCGCCAGCAGATGGGGGCACCTTCGATAAAGGGGCCGCGAAGTTCAGCCTCGAAGCCGTATCGAAGATAAGAGGGCGCACTGGGGAAATGGAGCGCCGGACTTGAGTTCACGGTGATGAAACGCCCCCCAGGTTTGAGGCTGTTCGCGATGCTGCGGGCCATGGCCTCGAGGGTTGTCTTGTCCGGGGCATAGTTCAAAAGGTACGCGGCCACCACGAGGTCGAAGCACGCTTCGTAGGGAAGATCCCCTGCGTCACCGACCTCATAGGTGATGCCCAGTGCATGTTGAACCTCCTGCTGTTGGGCGAGGGCTATCATGCCTGGTGACAGGTCGATGCCCGTCACGCGCGCTGCGCCCAGTTGGCGCAGCTGACGGGTGTAGAAGCCTTCTCCACAGGCAGCGTCGAGGACCTCAAGACCGCGCAGATCGCCAAGCAGCCCGAGCAGCGTGTGGGCCTCGATATGCACCCGCCAGGGCGCCTGTTTCGAACGCTGGTACTGTTCAGCAATCGGGTCGTAATTTGTGGTCATCTCTTGCTTGTCCTCGAATGCGTCATGTCATCGTCCAGGCGCAGCCGCAAGAAACTGACGGGCCAGCGTTACCCACCAGCTTGCGCCGAGGGGAATGATTTCATCGTTGAAGTCGTAGCGCGGGTTGTGCAGCAGCGGACACCCTTGCCCGCCACTGCCTAGCCAGGCATAGCTGCCGGGCTGTTCGAGCAACATCCAGCCGAAATCCTCCGAACCCATGCTGGGTGCGAGGTCGTTGCGCACACGTGCTGGACCAAACACGGTCTCTGCCGCCGCTGCGGCAAACCCGGTCTCGGCGGCGGAGTTGATAGTGGGCGGGAAACGCTTTTCGTAGCGCCATTCGAAGCTGCACTGGTGAGCCGCAGCCAAACCCTCCCCAATCTCGACCATGCGCCGCATCACGAGCGCCTGAACGTCGGGATCGAAGGTGCGCACCGTCCCGCGCAGCACGACCTCCTCGGGGATAACGGCCCAAGCACTGCCCGCATGAATCTGGGTCACCGACACCACTGCCGAAGCCAGTGGGTCGACATTGCGGGACACGATGCTCTGCCAGCTCTGCACCAGCAGGCTCGCCACAATCACCGGGTCGATGGCGAGGTTGGGTTGGGCAGCATGTCCGCCGCGCCCGCGCAAAGTCGCCTCGAAGATGTCCATCGCCGCCATCATCGGACCCGATCGCACCATGAACTGGCCCGGTTCCAGCGATGGCCAGTTGTGCAGGCCGAACACACCATCAACCGGGAACTGTTCGAACAGGCCGTCATCCATCATGGCTTTCGCGCCTGCCTCGCCTTCTTCGGCGGGCTGAAAAATAAAGTGGATGGTGCCGTCGAAATCGCGAGTCTCGGCCAGGTATTCCGCCGCTGCCAGCAGCATCACGGTGTGGCCATCATGCCCGCAGGCGTGCATGCGATCAGGGTTTCTGGAGGCATGCGCGAAGGTGTTCTGCTCGCGCATCGGCAGGGC
>JBIKOF010000192.1:0-4630 GCA_044358205.1 Gammaproteobacteria bacterium
CGTGGAACGCAAGGATTTGGTGCCGCGTATTCGTAAGCTGGGTGAGGGCATTCAGCTCAAGATTGCCGCAGACGCTAATCTGGATGCCGTGGTGGTGGCGGGCATCATTCAGGATTTGTCCTCGGCAGGTGTTTCGCGCATCGGCATCGTCACCCTGTCGCGCGGCGAAGAAGCGCCCGCCAGCCCGTGAAGTCTTTCATTACCGTGCGCCGCGCGCTGCTCTGGGCGGCCTTTCTTTTTGTCTCCATCCTGATTCACGGTTGGTCTGCCTCGCGTGTGGGTTCGGAGATCAAGCTTTCCACTGAGGCGCTGGAAGCTCAGCGTGCGGAAGCCGCCGCGCGCGGCAAACAGGTCGTTATCGAAATTCCGGCCGACATGAAAAAGCAGGAGCCGGCGCTTCCGGAGGAAAAGGAAGCCGAGCTCGATGAGCCGCTGGATTTTGAAGAAGAGTTCGAGCTGGAGCCGCCGGAAGTCATCATTGCGCCGCAAGGGGTGGCGCCACCGCCGCCCGATGTGATGCTGTCCCTCAAGGCTCAGGCCGGTGGGGCAGGAGAAGACGACTCGCCCGTCGAAATTGCCATTGCCACGCCGCAAGTGAGCGTGGCGGGACTTATCAAGCGCACCAACATTCCAACCGTCGGCATTCTGTCCCCCACCCGCACCAGCGGCGGCACCGGGGGCGGCAGTGGGGGGGGCACCGCCGGCTTCGGCGTGGGTATTGGCAACGCGCTGGGCGGCTCTTCCAACCAGTTCGCGGCCTATATCGCCGGCATGCGGGAGTCGGGTCTGGATGTGGTGTTTGTGGTGGATGCCACGGGCACCATGGGCTGGGTTATCGAAGAGGTTAAAGACCGTCTGCGGGACATCAGCACTGTCATTCGCTCGCTGGTGCCCATTGCGCGCTTTGGCGTGGTGGCGTTCCGCGATAAGGAATCGGGTTTTGTTACACGCGACCAGCCGCTGACCTATAGCACCCTCAAGGTGCAGGGTTTCATCGATGGCCTTACGGCAGAAGGCGGCGGCGATATTTACGAAGCGGTGCACGAGGGCCTGCGAGTCGCTATCGAAGGGTCGGATTGGCGGCTCGGGGCGCGCCGAATCATCATTCTTATCGGTGACTATCCGCCGGATGACGATGATATGGATGCCATCGTCCGCGACGTGCGCCGTTTCAGCAGCAGCGGGGGCGTGGTGTCGGCGCTGGACGTGAGCGACCAGTCCAATCCCGCTGTGGTAGAAGCCAAGGTCGGGCGCAAGGTCAATCGCGACATGTATCGCAACGACTCCATGTTGAATTACCGCATCATCGCCGATGCCGGCGGTGGCGACTCCGCCACGCTTGAAGGCGAAATCACCATTACACGCCGTCTCATCACGCTCATCATGGGGGACCAGTTCGCCCAGGAAATGAGCGCGTTGCTGGAGCTCATCTGATGGACGCGCCTGTGTGTTTCCCGGTTGGTCCAATGGCCAAGACCGATAAGGCGGGTGAGAGGGCCGCGCTGCGCTCGGGCCGCCTCGGATTTTTCCTGAGCTCGGGTGCGCGTGCCGGCACATCGTTTCGCGCAGTCGCACGGGCACAGATGCTGCGTCTGATCTGGATGGTAAGCACCGCACTGCTGCTGGCGATGCCGGTTCACGCCGCAGATCCCGTCACCGATGCCCGCGCCATGCTGGCCCGCCTGTCGCCGGATGGCGCCACCCACGAGTACGTAGCCGTAGCACGCGAGTTCGGTCAGGTGGTGGACAGTGTGCGGCAGGGCAATGGCAGCGATGCCGTGTTGCTGGATTTGCGCAAGATTGCAGATGACATGCGTACGCGTGCTGAAGCGCGCCTACGGGCCGCGGAAGCGGAAGCCGGCGACGACGAAGGCGCGCTGGAACAGATTTACGAATCCGCCACCTGGGACGATCTCAGCTTTGCCATGTCTGCCTTTCCCTACTGGCGGTCGTGGCTGGATCTCACACTTGCAGAGCGCCCCAGCCAGCTTGCCAAGCGCGACAAGCGCCTGTGGCAGGCCAAGCGCGGTTTTCGGGCGGCCTCGATGCAGATCTTCCAACCCAACCTCGTCTACGGTGGGTGGCTTGGCATGGGTTATATCGCCGAGGCTGAAAAACAGAACTCGCGGGCCATCCAGATTTTTGAAGCCCTGAAGAAAGCGCTGGCGGCAGAACCCAAGCATCCCGTGTACGAAATGGCAGACGCCGAGATTCGCCTGTTGAAGGGCGAAGCACCGCCGCCTGGCATGGTGGCGCAGGCGGCGGCGGCAGGCGGTGGCCTCGACACCGAAACCGCCACACTTTATGCAGAAGCCATGCGCCTGCTGGCGCAGCACCGCGCAGGCGAGGCCAAGCGGCGCGGCGACGGCGTGGGCGCGCGCGAAGCTGCCGAAAAACTTCGCACCATCATCCGCAACGGCAAGCTCACGATGGAAATCCTCACCGATGCCCTTGGCTATCAGGCCGAGCTGGCGCGTGAGGGGCTAGACCAGTACACCGATCTGCTGCTTGCGGAATTCAACTTCAACAACCAGCAGTGGTACACGGCCATCCAGAAGTACCGCAGCTTTTTCCAGAATCCGCCGCAGACACCCGGCATTCGCTACGACCGCTTCCGCTATCGCTATGCCGTGGCGCTGTTGAAGAGCGACTTGAACGAGGACGCCGCGCGCGAAGCAGAGCGGCTGCTGAAGGGCGATACCGAACCGGCGGTGAAGCAGGCTGCCACCAAGCTCGCCTACATTGCGCGGGCGGGTAACGCCGAGGTCAACATCAACGCCGCCAGCCGCAGCGCCCTGGCATCTGCCGCCAAGCGTTTCATCGAGCAGAGCCCGGGCGACCCCGATGCCGATGGCGCTCGTCTGCTACTGGCGCAAAGCAGCGGAGAATCCGGGGCGGCGCTCAAATATCTGAACAGCGTGCAGTCCAGCGGCAAGTTTGCGGGGGGTATCGAGCGCACGCGCTTCTACGTCATAGCCAAGGATTTTGCGGAAGCTGCGCGTACCGGCACAGGGCTCGAAGCCGCAGCCCGACAGGCGATGAGTGCTTGGGAAACCCTGCCCGCAGAAGAAAAGAAAAGCGCCCAGAACCAGGCGTTCTTCTTCCAGCTGTTAGCGGTTACCGATCCCAAACCCGCTGGGCTCTTGCCGCGCCTCGAAGTGGCAGAGCAGAAAACGGCAACCGCCGGGCTGAATGTGAAGCGCGCGTATCTCTGGAGTCGCCTCAAGATTTACGAGCGTATGGGTGAGCCGCAGCGCTTACTTGCAGACATCAACGCCCGCGGCACGGAAGCGGCGCAGAGCTGGGTGCTGGAACAGTATTTCCCCTTCGTGCGGCGTCAGGCGCTCACGCTGCGGCTGCAACTGGTGGAAGCCATGATCCCGATGATGGAAAAGCAGCCCGAGATGGAGCGTCGCTTCAAGCTGATGTACATCGACGATTTGCTGGCCTCCGACCAGGGCGAGAAGGCCTACGAGACGGCACGCGCGTTCATCAAGGAATTCCCGCGCGCGGGTGATGGCTACCGAGCCCTTGCCAAGACGGCACAGCAGACCAAGCGCCTGGTGGAAGCAGATAACGCCTGGCGCGTGATCACCGAGAAAGTCCCGCCCAAAGAGCCCGTGTGGTGGGAAGGCATGCTCAGTCGCATCGAGATCCGCGCAAGCTCCACCCGGCCCGCTACCGCCTGCGAGCTGGTGGAGACGGTGAGCAAGCGACTCCCGGCGCCCAAGACGGAGTTTGCCAATCGCTTTGCAGCGCTGCGCAAGAAGGTGTCTTGCCCCGCGTCCTGATCTATGTCGGGCCTTTTGCGCCGGCGCCAATCGAGCAGCCTCCAATAGCCCGGTTTCCATCTGGTCCACTATCATGTTGGCGCGCCATGGCGCGCGACCAAGACCAGCGAGGGGAAGACCGGTGAGAGTGATCGACTTTTTTGATAAGGCCGTGCTGGCAGCGCCCGATCGCCTGGCCTTCCTTGCCGGCGACCTGCGCTACAGCTACAGCGAGATGCAGGCGTTTTCTGCCCGCATCGCGCGCGGCATGCGCGCACGGGGACTGTCCGAGGCGGGACGTGTGGCCGTGTATTCCCCCAACGATGTGCACGCCTTTGCCTGTGTGCTCGCGGCTTTTCGCGCCGACGCGACCTGGGTTCCCATCAACGCGCGCAACGCGCTGGATGCGAACATCGACTTCATGAATCTCACCGAGTGTGAGTGGCTGTTCTATCACAGCAGCTTCAGCGCGAACGTCGCAGCAGTGCGCCAGCAGGTACCGAGCCTGCGTCATCTGGTGTGCATCGATGCCCCGGACGGGGACATCGCCGCGCTTGCGGACTTTGTGGCCGCCGCGCCGGACGACGACATTCCTGATATCCCATACGACACCCATCGCATGACTACCATCCTGGGCACGGGCGGCACCACCGGGCGTAGCAAGGGGATCATGTGGGACAACCTCACCTGGTCGACGCTCATCGCCGAGTCCACCATTACCATGCCGCCTAGCGGGAACCCGCCAGTTCATCTGTGCGTGGCGCCCATGACGCACGCGGCGGGCATTCTGACCTTCATGCTCACCCCGCAAAGCCCGACCAACGTCATTCTGGACAGCACTGATCCGCTGTCCATCATGC
>JBIKOF010000193.1:0-4610 GCA_044358205.1 Gammaproteobacteria bacterium
ATCGGCATCGGCCAATCGTACGTCGTTGAAGCGCAGATAAGCGTGTGCCCCATGCTCCGCATGCTCGAACGCCATGCCACTGTTACGCAGGAACTCAACGCCGACCGTGCGCGTGGGCACGAGAAACATCGAAGCCCCCTTGTAAATGGACACAGTGGGATCTGTCACCGCCATCACAATCAGGAAATCGGCCCACCGTGCGTTCGACGAAAACCACTTCTCACCACGCAGAATCCAGGCGCCATTCTCGCGATCGGCGCGGCAGGTGAACACCTTCGGGTCCGCACCTCCCTGCGGTTCGGTCATGGAAAAACAGGAGACGATGTCACCGTCGAGCAGAGGCTTCAGATAGCGCGCCTTTTGCTCGGTCGTCCCAAAGTGAGCCAGGATCTCTGCGTTGCCGGTGTCGGGCGCAGCCGTGCCAAATACGGTAGGTGCGAAGAAGGACCGCCCCAGCAGCTCATTCATGAGTGCGAGTTTTAGCTGCCCCCAGCCGCCGCCGCCGAGCGCAGGTGGCAGATGACAGGCCCACAGGCCGGCTTCACGCACCCGGGCCTTGAGCGGTCCAAGAATGTGCATCAGGGCCTGGTTTGCGGTGTTGTAGGTTTCGTCTTTCGGGAAGAGATAGTCGAGCGGCTCGATTTCTTCGCGCATGAAACGCGTAATCCAGTCGAGGCTGGTCTGAAATTCTGGCTCGGTCTCGAAATTCCACATAGGAGGCTCCTGCAAAACACGCATCGTGTGGGCGTTCATGGGCGTCGGCATGCCAACCAATGTGCGGGTTTCTCCCCGGCGTCATTTCGAAGGCGCGGCCTTGGGCGCCGGACGAGGCCGGCGCCCGAATTATGAGCCATGCAGGAGACGCGGACACCCGGCAAGGATTTCGCCCCTGCCGGGTCCGAGGACTCAGGCCGCCCGCCGCGGATGCAGCCACTCGCGCAGCGCGTCGGCACCGCCGATGTGCTGGCCGTTGATAAACACCTGAGGCACCGTGCCTTGCCCGGTCACTGCGCCGACGATACGGCTGCGGGTCTGGTGGGGCAGTGGAACCTCGACGTACCGATAGCCAGCCTCATCGAGCAGATATTTGGCCTCTGCGCAGAACTGGCAGCCTTCGCGGGTGAACAGCGCGACCTGATCGGGCTTCCGGGCCTGTGGGGCGATGTAGGCGAGCATGGTGTCTGCATCCGAAACCTCAAAGGGATCACCAGGCTTGTGGGGCTCGATGAACATCTTCTCCACCACGCCATCGCGGACCAGCATGGAATAACGCCAGGAACGCTTCCCGAACCCGAGATCTGCCTTGTCCACCAGCTGACCCATGCCGGCCGTGAACTCACCGTTACCATCGGGGATGAGCCTGATATTTTCGCACTCCTGATTGGCGGCCCACTCGTTCATGACGAAAGCATCATTGACCGACAGGCAGAGGATGGAATCCACGCCATGTGCAAAGAAAGTGGGGGCCAGCTCGTTGTAGCGGGGGAGATGGGTGGCAGAGCAGGTGGGCGTGAAAGCACCGGGCAACGAGAACACAATCACCGTTTTCCCGGCGAAGAGTTCCTGCGTGCTGACGTTACTCCAGGCGTGATTTTCTCGCAGCCGGAAGCTGACCTCGGGGACCCGGCGACCTTCGAAGTGGTTGGACATGAGACTGAACTCCTGAGGGGTTGAAGAATGACACGCAGGCTACGTGTCCGCTGCTTGACCGCGCCAATTCTTTGTTACCATCGTCATCATAGGCATTAGCTATCGATGCTAATCGCCGGTTCCACCGACAAGGAGAGCACATGACCCTGCAGGAGCTGCGCTACCTCGTGGCCGTGGCGCGCGAACGCCACTTCGGGCGGGCCGCAGCGCGGTGCTTCGTCAGCCAACCCAGCCTCAGCGTTGCCATCAGGCATCTGGAGGAAGAGCTCGGGGTGGTGCTGTTCGAGCGCTCGCACGGGGAAATCGGGATCACTGAAATCGGTCGTCAGGTGGTCGCGCAGGCGGAGCGCACGCTGGAGGAGGCTGCACGGGTCAAGCAGGTCGCCGCGGCAAGCAAAGACCCGCTTGTCGGCGCCCTGCGCCTGGGGGTCATCCACACCATCGCACCGTACGTCCTGCCCGAACTGGTCGCAGCCGTGCGGGCCCGCGCCCCGGAGATGCCGCTTGATATCGAGGAGAACCAGACGGGTCATCTCGAGCGGATGCTGCGCGAGGGAACGCTCGATGTCGCGCTGCTGGCACTGCCCTTCGAGAGCCCCGGAATTGAAGTGCTGCCCGTTTATGCCGAGCAATTCACGCTCATCGTTCCGCTGCGTCACCCCTGGGCGCGTCGCCGTCAGATTTCGACCGCCGCACTGAAAGACGAGAATCTATTGCTATTAGGCGCCGGACATTGCCTTCGAGATCAGGTGCTCGAGGCGTGCCAGCAATCGCCGCCGGGGGTAGAACCTGGACGTCAGGGAAACTCACTGGAAACCTTGCGCAGCATGGTGGCCAGTGGGCTTGGCATTACGGTGATGCCCGCAACGGCCATGACGGCACGCCATGTCTCGCGCCTGATCCGTGAAGTGCCGTTCGCACCACCGGTGCCGCAGCGCACGGTGGTCCTTGCCACGCGACGCGGCTTTTATCGCCCGGCGGTCTCCCATTTGCTGGCCGATATCCTGCGCGGTCTGCCCTTGCCCATCACCGGTCTGTCAAGCTAGCGCCCACGCTTCCCTGTTCGTGTACCCTCCCGGAAAAGGGGCGGACGCAGTCCCCCCGCCAACCATGAGGACTTCAGGATGACCGAGCGACAGGTGGAACAGATTCTTCCAGGCATCGAGACCAGTGACGGGGCAGGCGTGCGTCTGCGTCGCGCACTCGGCGGTCGCCAGGGAGAACGGCTCGATCCGTTGCTGATGCTGGACGCGTTTTCGTCTGATGATCCTGATGACTATCTCGCGGGATTTCCGTCCCATCCGCACCGTGGCTTTGAAACCGTCACCTACATCCTGGACGGGCACATGCTCCACGAGGACCACCTTGGGAATCGGGGTGATCTCACTGCCGGTGGTGTGCAGTGGATGACGGCGGGCCGCGGCATCATCCATTCCGAAATGCCGCAGCAGACCAATGGTCGGCTGCGTGGTTTTCAGCTTTGGATCAACCTGCCCGCCCGCGACAAGATGCAGCCGGCCAGCTATCGCGATATCCCGGCAAACGAGATACCGACCTTGACCTTGGAGCAGGGCATTTCCTGCAAGCTCATCGCGGGCGAGCTCACGCTCCCACACGGCGCATTCAAGGGCCCAATCGAGACGGCTGCAACGGCTCCGCTATATGTCGACCTCGATTTTTCGCCAGGCTCAGCATGCGAGCTTCCGCTGCCGCAAGGCCACAACGTATTGGTACATGTCTTCGAGGGCACGCTCACCGTGGCCGGCCGGCCCGTGCCTGCCGGGGACAGTGCGGTGCTGTCCCTGGGGGACGCGCTGCGGCTTGCAGCAGCACACGGGCCCGCGCGATGTCTGGTGATTGGAGGACGTCCACTGGGCGAACCCGTCGCCCAATATGGGCCTTTTGTCATGAATACCCGTACCGAAATCGAGCAGGCGGTGCGGGATTATCAAGCCGGACGGCTTTGTGCCTGATCGGCACGCTCGATGACTGGCACAGAAGGGGAGATCGCATGAGACTTAAAGACAAGGTGGCGGTAGTAACCGGCGGGGCAAGCGGGATGGGGCAGTCCACTGTCTTCCGTTTCCTTGCCGAAGGCGCACGCGTGGTCATCGCTGATTTCAACGCCGAAAACGGTACCGCGACGCTGGCCGAGGCACACACCAGAGGCCAGGGGGATGCCGCGCGTTTCGTGCGCGTCGATGTGGCCCGCGAAGCCGATGTGCAGGCCATGATCCAGTGCGCGCTCGATGAATTTGGTCGTCTCGACATCATCTTCAACAACGCCGGAGTGGGCGGCGCCATTGGTCCGGTCTGGGAACTCGAAGAAGACGAATGGGATTACACCTTCGACGTACTGGTGAAGGGTGTTTTTTTTGGCGTCAAGCACGCGTCCAGGGTATTTCGTCGTCAGGGGCAGGGCGGGTCCATCATCAACACCGCCTCCATTGCCGGGCTTTCGGGGGGATGCGGACCGCTCGCCTACTCTGCAGCCAAGGCTGCGGTCGTCAATCTGTCACGCGCCGCTGCGCAACAACTTGCACCAGACCGCATCCGAGTCAACGCCATCTGTCCAGGCTTCATCCTGACCGGGCTCACCCGTTCGCAGCAGGTCTCCATGGAGGAAGCGGGTCGGCACCTCGATGGACTGCAGCCCTGGCCGGATCACGGCACCGGCGACGACATCGCGGGTACGGCGCTGTTTCTCGCCAGTGAGGACTCGCGCTTCGTCTCCGGTGAAGCCATCGTGGTCGACGGCGCGCTCACGGCCATCGGCCCCGATCTGTGGCAACGCTTTGGCATTCCCCGTGAGCGAGACATGGAGAAAACCCGGCTTAATCGCGGTACGACCGGTGAAGGCAACCGCACCCGTTCCCTCAATCGAGACTGATCCCATGCAATACAGTGATTTCCAGTTCCTCAAGTTCGACTGGCCAGAGAAGGGCGTGCTGCTCATCACC
>JBIKOF010000194.1:0-4607 GCA_044358205.1 Gammaproteobacteria bacterium
CTGGTGGAGGCGTCGCGCTAGCTGAGTCCAATGCGAGATTGGCGAGCGAGGTTGCGCACCGCCGCGCCCTCACAACCCGGTGCGCAAACCCTCCTGCGGTCTCAGGCGTCTGGTGCGAACAACACCGTCACCCGTCGGTTCTGCCGTCCTTTGTTTTCCACCTTGCCGAGCAACACGGGACCGATTTCGCCCGTGCGTGCCACATGGGTGCCGCCGCAGGGCTGTAGATCCACCTCGCCCACTGCGACCAGACGCACCTGCCCGCGTCCCGTGGGTGGGGCAACGGCCAGGGTTCGCACCAGCGCCGGGTTTACGGCGAGTTCCTCATCGCTGATGAAGCGGTAATCCACCGGGTGGTCAGCGCGGATGAGCGCATTGAGCGCTGCTTCCACCGCTGGCTTGTCGAGGCCCGCTGCCATGTCGAAGTCGAGACGGCCTTTGTCGCGCGCAATCGCGCCCCCCGTCACCGGGAACGGCACGAGTGAGCAGAGCAGGTGCAGGCAGGTATGCATGCGCATATGCCGATGGCGAAGCGCCCAGTCGATGCGAGCATTCACCCGGGTCCCGGCGGGCGGAGGCTCCAGCCCCGGCGCAAGCATGTGCACGATCACATCGTCTGCACGACGCTGGGTGCTGGCAACCGCCAGCGACGACCCATCCGGCAACACCAGTTCGCCGCAGTCACCCGGCTGTCCGCCGCCTTCGGCGTAGAAGACGGTCTGGTCGAGGATCACGCCCTCGGGGCCGCTGGCGAGGACCTCCGCGTCACACGCTTGCTGGTAGGGATCCTCTCTGAAAATTTCGCGGGTCGGATTCATCCGGTGACGAGCTCTATAGGTGGAACGCAAGGGCCAGTCTCGCTGTGGCTGCCGCGAAAGTCCACGCCAGTCGAGTCGCAGGGCAGTACACTGCGGCGCTTGTGTCCTCGCGCCCGGAGCGCCTCGATGAAGCAGTCCTTTCTCACCGGGCTTCTCGCCTGCCTCGCCGCGGTCATCGTGTGGGGGCTGCAATTCCCGGTGGCCAAGGAAGCCTTCGCGGTCGTCGATCCGTTTCATGTCACCTTGGTGCGCTACTTCGTCGCCCTGGCGCTGTTGCTGCCCTTTGTGCTGTGGCGGGAGGGTTTCCGTGCCCTGCGCTACGACGGCCACGGGCCACTTGCCGGCAGTATGGGTGCGATGGGCATGAGCATCTCGCCCTTCCTCGTGTTCTACGGCGTTTCGATTACCGGGCCTGAGCATGCCGCGGTGATAGTGGCGCTCCAACCCTCGACCATGGCGCTCACCCAGTGGGTGGTGCTGAAGCGCAGGCCGGCCGCCTTCACGCTGGGAAGCATTCTGGTCGCCTTTTTGGGGGTGGTGATGGTGGTCACACGCGGCGGAGCGGGGATCAAGGATTCAGCAGATGCGCTTCTGGGCAGCGTTCTCATTCTGGGCGGCGGGCTGTGCTGGGTGTACTACACCTTGGGGACCGAGCACATCAAAGGATGGTCCGTCTGGCGCATCACGGCGCTCACAATGCTGCCGGGCGCCGCCACCAGCATGATCCTCATCGGGCTTGCCACGACCACGGGGCTGCTTGTTTCCCCGCCGCCGGCGGCTTATCTCGTCGTTGGTCCAGAACTGCTGTTTCTGGGACTCTTCGGCGTATTATTTGGCATGCTGGCATGGAACTTCGGCACCCGCCGTGTTGGACCCCTCAACTCGATGCTGCTTACCAACCTGATGCCGGTCGCAACTTTCACCTACTCGGCGCTACATGGCCGCGCGTTCGAATCCACCGAACTCGTTGGCGCTGGCATCGTGTTGTCCGCGCTCATTGCCAACAACGTTTATCTGCGTCGCGCACAGCTGCGGGAGGCCGCAACGACATGAAGCTCAGCTTCTGCACCATGCCGCTGCATCCGGTGGGGCGGGATTACCGCACTACCCTGCGTGAAGATCGCGAGGCCATATTGCTGGCCGACGCGCTCGGTTATGCCGAAGCCTTCGTGGGTGAACATGTTACCGATCTGGCCGAGACCGTTACCTCCACGCTGATGTTCCTCGCCAGTCTCGCGTATGAAACCCGGCAGATCAGGCTTGCCTCGGGCACCGTGAACCTGCCGAATGCGCATCCAGCCGCGGTGGCCGCGCAGGTAGCGATGCTCGATCACATGTGCGATGGCCGTTTCATCTTCGGCATCAGTCCAGGTGGCCTGCGTTCGGATGCCGAGATCTTCGGCAACCTCGGGCGCGATCGGCACGCCATGGCGCGTGAGGCCATCGCGCAGGTTCTAGCCATCTGGGCGGGAGACGCGCCCTACGATTTGAATGGCGAATTCTGGCAAATCTCCACCGCACGCACCCTGGATCGGGAGATTGGCCAGGGACTCATCCTGAAGCCCCTGCAGCAACCGCATCCCCCCATCGCCGTGGCCTGCATGTCCCCAGGCTCCAATTCAGTGGCCGAGGCTGCGCGTCAGGGCTGGTCGATTGTGTCGGCGAATTTTCTGCAACCCACATGGCTGCCCTCGCACTGGGCGCGCATGGAGGAGGGCGCCGCCGCGGGTGGGCGCGCGCCGTGTGTCGCGGACTGGCGGGTGGCGCGCAGCATTTTCGTCGGCCGCACGCGGGCTGAGGCTAAAGCCTATGCCCACAGCGTCGCGGGACCCTACGGCCAGTATTACCGCAGCCTCATGCGCAAACTCATTGGCAACGGACGGCCCGAGCTGTTCAAGGGCGATCCGGTCATGCCGGATGCTGCAATCACTCTGGAGTATGTGCTCGACTCGCTTGTGATCTGTGGTACCGCCGATGAGGTGAGTGACGCCATCCTTGCGTTGCGCGAGCGAGTGGGAGACTTCGGTACGCTGGTCTATGCGGGCCACGACTGGGCTGACGCAGATGCCGCCCGGCGCTCCATGCGCTTGATGGCTGAAGAGGTCATGCCCCGCGTAAACGCAGCGCTCGGCGCCTGATCTTTCCCCAGCGAGGAACCGCATGTCTGACGCCATCACAAACCCCGTCGCGCTTCCTTCCGACGGCCTTGTCATCACCCGACTCGAAGTTCTGCCGTCGTGGCTCGACTACAACGGCCACATGAACGTGGCCTACTACATCGCGGCGTTCGATACTGCGATTGAGGATTTGAAAGCGACCTATGGCCTGGATGCCGCTTATCGCGAAGCGCACCGGCGCTCGACCGTTGCCCTTGAATCGCACATCACCTACCAGCAGGAAGCGCATCTCGGCGAGGCGCTGCGCATCGAGTCTCGTATTCTGGGTACCGATGGCCGACGGTTGCACATAGCGCAGGCGATGTATCGCGACGCCACTTTGCTCGCCACGCAGGAGGCGCTGTCGGTCAGTTTCGATCTCGACGCCCGTCGCAGTTGCCTCTTCGACCCGCCGCTCAAGGCCAGAATTGATGCCTTGCGGGCGGCGCAGGCTGCAACCGGAACCCCATCCTGGGTGGGCCGGCGCATCGGCCTCGATACACGCCGGCCGTGAAGGTCGGGACGGAGAATTTCTCGAACCCACACTGAATCCTCGGGAGGATCCATGGCCACGATCGACGGTCGCACGCTCATCGCACGCAGCCTCAAGATGCAAGGTGTGGAACATGTGTTCGGCGTCGTGGGTTTTCCCGTGATGGAACTGGCCGAGACCTTGCAGCGCGAAGGGCTGCATTTTCACGCGTTCCGCAATGAACAGGCCGCGAGCTATGCCGCTGGCGTGGCGGGCTACCTGACGGGCCGCCCGGGCGTCTGCCTGACGGTGAGCGGTCCGGGGATGGTTCACGCGGTGGCCGGGCTCTCCAACGCATGGGCCAACTGCTGGCCCATGCTGCTCATCAGTGGCGCGCCAGATTCGTGGCAGCGCGAACAGGGCGCTTTTCAGGAAGCGCCGCAGATCGAAGCGGCGCGGCCCTTCGTGAAGCTCGCAACCCGGCCCGATGCCTTGGCGCGGGTGCCTGCTTCTATCGAGAAGTGCATACGCACAGCGATGTATGGGCGGCCCGGTGCGGTTTATCTCGATCTCCCCAACGACATCATTACGGGAGAGTTGCAGGAAGCAGAGGCACCGCTTCCACCCCGCTGTCCGTCCCCGCCGCGCAGTTTTGCCGATCCCGCGGCAGTGGAAGCGGCACTCGATGCCTTGGCCGGCGCCGCGCGCCCGCTGGGGATCCTTGGCAAGGGCGCCGCCTATGCTCGCGCCGAAGCGGAAGTCCGGGCGTTTGTCGAGAACTCAGGCCTGCCGTTTCTCGCCTCCCCGATGGGCAAGGGGCTTGTCCCGGACGATCACCGGCAGTCGGTGGCGCCCGCGCGTTCGCATGCGCTGGAAGAAGCCGATGTCATTCTGCTCGTTGGGGCGCGCCTGAACTGGATCATGCATTTCGGACGCCCGCCGCGCTTTGCACCCGGCGTGCGCATCCTGCAGATCGATATTTCTGCTGAGGAAATCGGGACCAACGTGCCCAATGCCGTGGCCCTGGTGGGTGATGCGGGTGCAGTGGTCGGACAACTGAATACTGCGCTCGCGCGGCGCAGCTGGCGCTACCCCGGAGAGAGCGAATGGTGGAGCAGTCTGCGAAACGCCACCGCGCGTAATGAGGCGCAGGTGGCCGCG
>JBIKOF010000195.1:0-4593 GCA_044358205.1 Gammaproteobacteria bacterium
CGATGAGCGCACTGCGCGTATCCAGGAAATTCACCTCACGCTCATTCATTGTCTCTGTGAACTGATCGATCTCGAACTTATGGGAGATGTAAGCCGATGATGAACCCACGCTCACTCTTGCCGATAGCCTTAGGGGTCGCGCTGCTGGGGGGAACCGTGCTGTCCGGTTGCGCACCCATCGCCGCAGGCGGCGCCGTCACCGGCGCGGTGATTACCAACGATCGTCGAACTGCCGGCACCGTGCTCGAAGATCAGACGGTAGAGAGCAAGGCCAAGGATTTTCTCAAGGCCGATGGCGAACTGGCCGCACAGGCCCATATCAACGTGACGAGCTTCAATCTGATGGTCCTCGTGACGGGAGAGGCACCCACCGATGCCCTCAAAAAGCGAGCTATTGAATATACGTCGCGTATTGCCAAAGTGCGGCATGTCTACGACGAGGTCCGGGTTGCTGCGCCCAGCCCTTCGAGTGCGCGCGCCAATGACAGCCTCATCACCACCAAGGTGAAGGCCAAGCTGATTTCCATCCGGGATATCTCCGCGCTGGATATCAAGGTGGTTACCGAGAATGGTGTGGTGTATCTGATGGGACTGCTGGATCCGCCCACTGGGGACGCAGTCGCGCAGGCGGTCGCCTCGATCGGCGGCATCCAGAAGGTCGTGAAACTCTTCGAGAGCAAATCCTGAGTCTATATTGCAGAAGGACGCCCGCACCTGAGGCGGGCGTGTGCCCCGCAGGCCTGCAAGGTTCACGGGGCGAAAGCGAAAGGAATCGAGGCCTTGCTCGCATGAAAGCGCTGCTCGAGGATATCTTGATCGCTATATGTCTTGCGCTTTTCGTCTGGTATGGCTTCGGAGCTTTTTAAGCAAAGGCCTCTCGCTCAGGGACGATGCCACTCAAACCGCGAACTAAAGCTTGCCGCGAGCGAGCATGGCAAAAAGGGGGGCATTGCCCCCCTTTTTTTGGTGTGCTTTTTGGTTGAAGGTCACACGGCTGCCCGCAGGCTTACTTCACGACGCTGAGTCTGGGCCCGGGCTTGCCACCGGGCCTCCCGCCCGTGGGTGGGGGTGGGGGTGGGGGCGGGTCGGGTGGTCCGTCGCCTGCTTCCGAGGTGGCGGGCTCGGCCTCGAATGCCATGCCCTGACCATTTTCCCGCGCATAAAGCGCGCGCACTGCAGCCAACGGCACCGTAACTTCCTGAGCAACGCCGGCGAACCGTGCGCTGAACATGATCCATTCGTTGCCGAGTGAGAGGTCCCGCACGGCCGACGGCGTAATGTTGAGAACGATCGCCCCGTCCTTCACGAACGCGCGGGGCACCACACAGCGGGGGTCGTTCGCATCGACAACGAGATGCGGCGTACAGCCGTTATCCACCAGCCAGTCATAAATCGCCCTCAACAGGTACGGGCGGTTGGATGACATCGCTTCGCTCATTTGAATTCCCTCTCCGCCTGTCAGGCTCAGCAACGCGCATACCCGCGCTCTGCGGGCGAAAGCGAGGCCGCGAAGGCGGATCGCTGGAAAAGTCTTTCAGCGTATTTCATCAAGGGTCGCCCATCTGGCGGGAGCCGGATCCCAAGAATGCCGAGGCGCCATAGCAGCGGAGCCAGGCAACAGTCATTGAGCGAAAACTCATCCGCGAAGAAATAGCCAAAGCGGCTGAACGCGGGCGCAATGGCCACCAATGTGTCGCGAAGCACGGACCTGGCCTGAGCACCCTCGCCGCCCGCGAGGGCTGCTTGGGGCAACTGGCTGTAGAGGTCGCGCATGATTCGGGCGCGCAGCTGGCGGTGGGTAGCGCGCGACAAGGGATCGATGGGGATAAGCGGCGGATGCGGATACCTGTCGTCCAGGTATTCCAGCATCACCAGAGGCTCATAGAGAACGAGGTCCCGATCGATGAGGGTCAAAAGGGCCTGGTAGGGATTGAGGTCGTAAAGATCTTCCGGCCGGGTTTCGTGGGTGATGAAGTTGACTGCAACACCCACTGCCTTCTCGGCAAGAACGATTCGGACAGCGTGGCCAATCGGATCGTGCTCATCGGCGTACAGCGTCGTGACTGGACGCCGAATTTGCGGGTCGCTCACCTCAATGGACGTCTTTCCAGTACTCGCGCTTCATCAGGTAGACCGCTACCCACAGCACGGACAGGAAAAGCAGCACCTTCACGCCCAATGCATAGCGCACGAGCTTGGCCGGTTCACCCAGATAGACCATGAAGGCCACGAGGTCGCGCATCTCGCGCTGGAATTCGACTTCGGAAAGCCGCCCGGGCTTGTCGGCCTCGAGGTGGTCGAGGACTTCGCTCTCACGCCCATCCTCACCCTTCACCTTGTGAAAGACCGGCTTCTTGGTGCCCCCGAGTTCCCACAGGATGTGCGGCATGGCCGCCCCGGGCAGATACGGATTGTTCACACCGGTCGGGCGGGCGGGATCGGAATAGAAGCTCAGCAGGTAACTGTAGATCCAGTCCTCACCACGGGAGCGGGCGGTGACCGACAGGTCGGGCGGCTGGATGCCGAACCACTGCTCAGCATCCGGTCCTTTCATGGCCACCTGCATGGTGTCGCCGATTTTGTCAGTGGTGAACATCAGAGAGCGTTTGACTTCGTCCTCCGGGATCCCAAGGTCTGCGGCCACGCGGTTGTAGCGCATGAACGAGGCCGAGTGGCAGCTCACACAATAATTGAGGAATAGCTTGGCGCCATTCTGCAGGCCTGCGCGGTTGCTGAGGTCAACATTGGCATTCAGCAACTTCGGCCCTTCAGTCGAGGCCCACGCGAGGCCGCAGCACAGCAGGAGCGCTGAGAAGAGAGTTATGCGTCTCATCAGTGGGTCACCCTGTCAGGAACGGGAAGCGTGCGGTCCAGCTTTGTGAACACCGGCATCAGCAGGAAGAACAGGAAGTAGAGCACGGTGCAGATTTGCGCCACCAGCGTCCGGCCCGGGGTGGGCGGAAGTACGCCGAGGTAGCCCAGAATGAGGAAGCTGACCACGAATACACCTAACGCGAACTTGTACAGCTTCCCGCGATAGCGGATAGACCGCACCGCGCTCCGATCCAGCCAGGGCAGCAGGAACAGCACCATCACACCCAACCCCATGAAAATCACGCCCCACAGCTTGGCATCGAGCCAGAAGAAGTTGATCGTGTTGGCCCGGAGGATTGAGTAGAACGGCGTGAAGTACCACACCGGCGCAATGTGCAGCGGCGTCTTCAGCGGGTCGGCTGGGATGAAGTTGTTCGCTTCGAGGAAATAACCGCCCATTTCCGGCGCGAAGAAGACCACGATGGAGAACAGCATCAGAAACACCACGATACCCACCGAATCCTTCACCGTGTAATACGGGTGGAAGGGGATGCCATCGAGCGGGTGGCCGTCGGTGCCCTTATGCTTTTTGATGTCGACGCCATCCGGGTTGTTGGAGCCGACTTCGTGCAGGGCGATGATATGCAGGACCACAAGGCCAGCAATGGCAAAGGGCAAGGCGATGACGTGCAGGGAGAAGAACCGGTTCAGCGTGATATCGGAGACCACGAAGTCGCCCCGAATCATCGTTGACAGGAACTCCCCGACCACCGGGATAGCACCGAACAACGAAATGATGACCTGCGCGCCCCAGAACGACATCTGACCCCAAGGCAGGAGATAGCCCATGAAGGCTTCCGCCATCAGGCTCAGGTAAAGCAGCATGCCGAGGATCCAGAGGAGCTCACGCGGCTTCTGGTAGGAGCCGTAGAGCAGCGCCCGAAACATGTGCAGATAGACCACCACAAAGAAGGCCGAGGCACCGGTGGAATGCATGTATCGGATAAGCCAACCCCAGTCGACATCGCGCATGATGTACTCAACTGAAGCGAAGGCCTCATTTGCATCTGGCTTGTAATTCATCACAAGCCAGATGCCGGTCAGGATCTGGATGACGAACACCACGAGCGAGAGGACGCCGAAGTAGTACCAGAAGTTGAAGTTCTTGGGCGCGTAATACTGTGCAAGGTGCTCATTCCACATCTTCATCAGCGGGAAACGATCGTCGACCCAGTCGCGCAGGCCAGTCAGCTGTCGCGTGATGCCATTCATGCCGCGTTCTCCTTGTCGACGCCGATCATCAGACGGGTCTCGGTCAGGAACTGGTAAGGAGGCACTTCCAGATTGGTCGGCGCCGGCACTCCAAGATAGACCCGACCTGCGAGGTCGAATTTGGAGCCGTGACAGGGGCAGAAGAAGCCGCCCTTCCAGGGATTACCCATACCTGCTGCGTCCATCTCCGGGACGAAGCTCGGCGAGCAACCCAGGTGCGTACACACACCGACGAGCACGAGGTACTCAGGATTTTCCGAGCGCCAGGCGTTCTTGGCGTAAGTCGGTTGGGCCGACTTGTCGGATTCGGGATCCCGCAATGCGCTGGCCTCGAAGCCTTTCAGGCCTTCGACCATCTCCGGCGTGCGGCGCACGATCCACACCGGCTTGCCGCGCCACTTCTGGATGATCCGCTGGCCCGGCTCGAGTTTGCTGATGTCCACTTCGACCGGCGCGCCAATGGCTTTGGCCCGGGCACTCGGCTGGAAGGAAGAGAGGAAGGGCACG
>JBIKOF010000196.1:0-4576 GCA_044358205.1 Gammaproteobacteria bacterium
GGACGGAATCTGAAGTGACGCAAGTCCACAGATGCCGTGACCGGACGTGCAGCCATTGCTAAGACGCGCCCCGAATCCTGCGATGAAGCCGCCCGCCAGCAACTGCCAGCCCGGGACCTCGGTGGTCACGGCCACGCCTTCATTCAGGGTAAATACCCAGAGCGCAGCGCCGATGATGAGACCCAGCGCCAGTATCAGCCGCCATTGGCGTGAACCTGCGATGCGCGGTGACTGGAAGAAGGGAAGCCTGGAGAAGAACGACCATGTCGAACTGAAGAGCGTACTCATCCCGGTGACGAGGCCCGTGGTGAGGTAAGCAAAGCTGACCCCACAGCCAAGGATGAGACCGCCTATCAGATAGTGGGTGATGCCAAGGGGAAAAAGAGATTCGTACATTGCAGACCTCTCCGGCGGATGAGGTCTTCAATATATAAGTTTATATAACGTTATGTCGAGTCGCGGGCGGAGAGCACTCAACCCCCGCCCGCCATCAGGTCGTTACTGATGCTCAGGCCGCCAGCACGCGCGGATCAAAACCCAGCCCGAGCGGGCTCAGTTCGAGTCCTGCGACTTCGCCCACAATGAGCAGCGCGGGTGCTTTCAGCGCCACCTGACGCGCCAGTGTTGCCATGCCGGCCAGACGCCCCCGAAATACCCGCTGTTCGGGCAGGCAGCCGTTCTCGACCAGCGCGACTGGCGTTGCCGGATCGCGACCGTGCAGGCACAGCTGGTGCTCGATGGTCTCTACTTCGCCAACCCCCATGTAGAAAACGATCGTATGTCCCGTCTTGGCGAGCGCCGGCCAGTCAATGGCACCGGCCTCATCGGCACGATGCGCGGTGATTAAGGTGACCTGCTGAGCAAGTCCACGATGGGTCAGGGGAATTCCTGCCGCAGCTCCGCAGCCAAGGGCTGCCGTGACGCCGGGCACGATCTCGTAATCGATGCCCGCCGCTTCGAGGGCAAGGGCTTCCTCTCCGCCTCGCCCAAAAATGAACGGATCGCCACCCTTCAGACGAACCACCCGTGAATGTTGTCGCGCCAGCTCGATCAGGCGCGTATTGATGGCGGTTTGCTCTTCGCCGCGGCGCCCCGGAACTTTGCCAGCAAATTCTCGTGGGATCCCCGCAGGGATGAGGGCGAGGATCGCGGCCGGAACGAGACGGTCATACAGCACGTGATCCGCTTCCTGCAGCGCGCGCAAGGCGCGCAGTGTGAGCAGTTCGGGATCTCCGGGTCCAGCCCCGACCAGGGTCACGCGAGGGCGGGTGGAAGGGAAGCGGCTCATGTCGTTGAGTCTCCTGCAGTCGCGGCGTGAACACGGGGTCGGTCGGCAGCAAGTTGTCGCGCGACCTCAGCGAACTGGGGACCGCTTGTCACGGCGGGCACGACACCCGTGCGAATCAGAAAGTCTCCAAACGCTTCACCCGCCGTGCGTCCCGCGGCGTAACTGCCGAACAGGCTGTCGAGGCGGGTCAGGATCTCGGCTTCAGACAGGCTCTCGGCGTAGGGCGCGTTCAGGCGCGAGCCATCGAACGCCGCGCCCAGATACAGGTTATAACGCCCGGGCGCCTTGCCCACCAGACCGATTTCAGCCAGATAAGGCCGCGCGCAACCATTGGGGCAACCGGTAATCCGGACCGTGATGGGCCTTTCGTCGATGCCGTGGCGGGATTGCAGCGTTTCGACGCGGTCCACGAAGTCATCGAGATATCGCTCGCTCTCAGCCATTGCGAGGCCGCAAGTGGGCAGACCGACACAGGCCAGCGCCAGTCCTCGCGTAGGGGCAACGGCCGTCTGATCCAGTCCATGTTCTGCGAGAAGCGCTACAACCTCTGCCCGGTGCGCCGGCGAAATGAACGCGAGCACAACGTTCTGGTTGGGCGTGAGGTGAAATTGCGCCAGTCCGCGTGCTGCAATCTCCCTGAGGCCGCTAAGCGCAGTTCTTCCAGGCAGATCCTGAACCCGACCGCTCGACAGGTACACCGTGAAATGCGCGTGCCCATCGGCGTCTTCTCGCCAGCCATAGCGATCGCCATTATGGGCGAACGTATAGGGCCGGGCGGGCGCCAGTGGCGCGCCCAGTCGGCGTTCCACCTCCTGACGGAATACAGCCAGACCCAACGTTTCGATGGTGTACTTGAGCCGCGCGTGGCGGCGGTCGGTGCGATCACCGAAGTCGCGCTGGGTGGTGACCACCGCTTCTGCAACCGCCAGGACTTGATTTGTGGTGCAGAATCCAAGGACGTCGGCGGCGCGCGGGAAGGTGGCAAATTCGCCGTGAGTCATACCAAGGCCACCTCCCACGGTGACGTTGAATCCCACCAGCCGACCTGCTTCGATCACTGCGATATAGCCGAGATCCTGCGAGAAGACATCGACATCGTTGTCGGGCGGGACTGCAATGCCAATCTTGAATTTGCGCGGCAGGTAGGTATCGCCGTAGATGGGTTCCTGTTCCTCGGCCGTGCTGAGCACCTGCTCGCCGTCCAGCCAGATTTCATGATAGGCCCGGGTGCGCGGCGTCAGATGTTCGCTCAGGGCCCGACTCGTCGCGACGATCTCTTCGCGGATTGCGGCGGGGTCAGGCAGGGTGGTGGCCATGACATTGCGATTGACGTCGCCGCAGGCGGCAAGCGTGTCCAGCAGGCAGGCATTGATGCCCGCGATGGTTGGCTTTAGGTCGCCTTTCACTACCCCATGGAATTGGAATGCTTGGCGGGTGGTAAGACGGATCGTTCCATTGGCATATTCGCGGGCAATCGCATCCATGGCGAGCCACTGCGTCGGTGCGCAGATCCCGCCGGGCACACGCGCGCGAATCATGAACTGCCACGCGGGCTCCAGACGCTGTTGACGGCGCTCGTTGCGCAAGTCCCGATCGTCCTGCTGGTAAAGGCCATGGAATTTGATGAGCTGCGTATCGTCCTCGCGCATGGCCCCGGTCAGCGGGTCGGCGAGGCTTTCCACGATGCTGCCCCGCAGGTGGCGGCTGCGGGCCTTGATGCCCTCGACGGGCGAGAGAGGCGCTTCACTCATGGTTTAGTACACGTCCCGACGGTAGCGCCCGTCGCGTTGCAGGGTTTGCAGATAATCTCGGGCATCATCTTCATCGCGTCCGCCAGCTTTCTGAATGATGGCGATGAGGGTCGCATGGACATCCTTGGCCATGCGCTTCGCATCGCCGCACACATGGATGGCAGCACCTTCCTCCAGCCAGGCGAAGACGTCGGCCGCTTGTGCCAGCAAACGGTGCTGGACGTATTCTCGGCCCTGTTTCTCGCGCGAGAAAGCTACATCGAGCCGGTTCAAAGTGCCCTGTGCAAGCGCTTTCTGCCATTCGGTCTGGTACAGAAAATCTTCGCGCCGCGTGCGCTCGCCGAAGAACAGCCAGTTGCGACCGCGCGCTCCACGCGCTGCGCGCTCAGCGACATAGGCGCGGAACGGCGCGACGCCTGTACCGGGTCCGATCATGATGAGCGGTACCTCGTCGCCTGGCAGATGGAAACTTTTATTGACTTCGAGATGCGCCTTGATCGATGTCCCTGGGGAGAGGCCCGCGAGCCACGAGGAAGCCGCGCCCATGCGCAATCCACTGCCATGATCTTCAGCGACGAGCCCTACGAGCAAGTGAACCTCGTCGGGCGAAGCCAGCGGGGATGACGCAATGGAGTAGGTGCGCCGCGCGAGCGGACGGAGCAGGGCCAGCGCCTCGGCAAGTTCGAGTCTGCCGCCCGCAAGCCGCAGGACATCGGCGACCTGGTGGGTGGCCAGGAACGCCTGTAGGGCGTCCTCGGCACCTGGCTTGAGAAGTGCTGCGAGTGCAGGATCCTCAGTGCGAGCCTGAATTGCGGCCACCAGCGGGCGCCCGACGAGCGTAATTTCAAGCTCTTCCGCCAGCACAGACGCCAGCGCGCGCGGTTCCCCGGTGCGCGACGGCACTGGATGTTCTGCGGTTACCCCCAGCACCTCGAGCATGGCGTCGACCGCCGTGTGGGGGTTCACCGGCGAGACTGCAAGTCCGTCTCCCGGCACGTAGGGGAACTGGGCCAGGTCCACCGCAAACTCGAGGTGGCGCACATCCTTGCTGGAGTGTCGACCGGTCAGGCGTTGCTGAACCAGCAACTCGGCGTCGGCCACGTAAGGCATATCGCTGCCGGTAGTCACGGCAGCAGTGCGCGTTTCGACCAGCGAGATGCGCGGGGCAGAGGTCGCCTTCAGGTGGTTTCCCGTTTCCGTGATCGCATTTGCAGTCCAGGTTTCTGCCGCCGCCGCAAAATCCAGATCACAGTCCACCCGCGCGAGCAGTCGCTGCGCGCCGAGTTCGGCGAGGCGCTCGTCGAGCACTCTGCCGGTTTGGCAGAAGCGTGGATAGCTGCTGTCGCCCAGTGCCAGCACGCCGTATCGCAGGCGTTCGAGACGCGGGGCGCTGGCGCGCGTAAGAAATTCGTAGAATGCGGCCGCATCCTCCGGCGGGTCCCCATCGCCCTGAGTACTCACCACGAACAGGGCAAGGGTCTCCTGACGAAGCTGGCGCGGCGAATAGTCCGCAAGGTTCACGAGCTTCGTCGCGAGC
>JBIKOF010000002.1:0-15287 GCA_044358205.1 Gammaproteobacteria bacterium
CATGTTGGGAACGACCACAAAATATTTGCGCGGGTCGATGGCACGGTTCGGCCCAATCATGAATTCTGTTTCGGGGTGACGCCCACCGTAGAAGGTGGGCACCACGATCACGTTGTCCCGTGCCCGGGAGAGCTTGCCGTAGGTTTTGTAGCCAAGACGAAGGTCGAGCGTGACGCCCGACTGGAGCAGGAATCCCGGGATATCGAAATATTCGCAGTCGCTCATGACCAGGCCCTCTTGGCTGGCCGGCCTCAGTGGGGCACGGCGTTGGAGAACAGGGTGAGAATGCTCACCCCGACAATGATGATGGCGATGCCGAGTATCGCCGCAAAATCCAGGGTCTGCCGGTAAAGGAACCAGGCGATGACGGTGACCAGCACCTGCCCGACTGCGCTCCAGATGGCATAGGCCACGCCGACGGGGATGGTTCGGAGACTCAGGCTGAGACAATAGAACGACAGCGCGTAGCCAACGACGACGAGCACCGATGGCCACGGCACGCGGAATCCATTGGAGGCCTTCAGCGCCGAGGTTGCGACCACTTCGGCGAGAATCGCCACCACCAGCAAGCCGTACTGCTTCACGCCCCACCTCATCTGTGTAGTCCGGAGTATAGCGGGCCATTGGGTTTCGCGGCTTGCGGGCTGCACGTGCGGGCTTTGCCATTCGCCCCCCGATCCGCAATGCTGGGCGAATGATGCGTTTTTTCCGCACCCTGCTGGACGACCTGAGGCTCGAGTTTCTGCCCCCACTGATGGTGTACGTGGCGGCGGGGATTTCCGGTCTTACGGGCATCGTCGGCACCTTCTTCGTAAAGGATTACCTCGGCCTGTCTGCCGCCTTCCTCGCGGCGCTGGGCTTCTGGACCACCATTCCCTGGGCGCTGAAGATGCCGATGGGCCATCTGGTGGATCTGCTCTGGCGCTGGAAATCCTGGTTTGTGGTATTGGGCGCGGCGCTGATCGCGCTCAGCCTCGGCATCATGCTTGGCCTGCTCGCCCAGCCGGACGTGATGCGCGGCTGGCTGCCGCTCGAGACCTGGTTTGTACTTGCCGAGTTGCTGGCGCCCATAGGCTTTGTGGTGCAGGACACGGTGGCCGATGCCATGACGGTAGAGGCTGTCCCACTGACTGATGATGAGGGCACGCCCCACAGCGAAGCCGTGCGACGACGCCTCAACACCACCATGCAAACCCTGGGACGGGTCGCGGTGATTGCCGGGGGCGTGCTCGTATCCTTTGCGAACGTCTGGCTGTTTACAGGCGTCGATCAGGCTGACGAGACTGCCGTGCGTGCGGTCTATATCACCGTCTACCAGCTTGCGCTGGGCATTCCAGTCGTATCGCTGGCGGGGATCCTGCTTGCTGCCCTGCTGAGAGTGCGACGTCACCGGCAGCTGCTCGCGCTGGGACTCAACGCCGAAGTGGCCACGCTCGCGGTGGGCAATCCGGGCGGACCCGTGTCACCCAACTGGACCATTCTTGGCGGCAGCGCGCTGTTTCTGGCCCTCACCCTCGGCATCGGGAGCAGCCAGCTCGCCTACGGTCAGGAAATCATCTTCGCCGGTTCGTTCACCGTTATCCTGGTGCTGATGCTGCGCCTGTTGCGCGAGCTCTCCGAGGACGCCCGCCGCACCCTGCTCGGGACGGCAGTGATCATCTTTGTATTCCGCGCGGTGCCAACCTCCGGGGTGGGCACGACCTGGTGGATGATCGACGAACTGGGCTTCGATCAGGCGTTTCTAAGCCGACTATCACTGCTGGCGAGCGTGCTCACCCTGGTGGGGCTGTTCGCCTTTCGTTCGCTCATGGCCGAGCGCCCGGTGGTGCAAGTGGTGGTCATGCTATCGGTGGCGGGCTTTCTGCTCGGCCTGCCTGTGCTTGGCATGTATCACGGTCTGCATGCCTGGACCGCTGCCGTGACCGGTGGCGTGGTGGATGCGCGAACGATTGCACTGATGAACACCGCGCTCGAGTCTCCGCTCGGACAAATAGCGATGGTGCCGCTGCTGGCCTGGATTGCAAACGCCGCCCCACCGCACCTGAAGGCGACCTTCTTTGCCGTCATGGCCTCGTTCACCAATCTTGCGCTGTCGGCGTCACAAATCCTTACGCGCTACCTGAATGAACTGTTCGTGGTCACCCGCGAAGTCCGCGATGCAAGTGGCGCTATCACCACGCCCGCAGATTACAGCGCGCTGGGCGACCTGCTGCTGGTGGCGAGTGTGGCAGGCTTACTGTTACCGCTGGCGGCCATTGCGCTGGCGCGCGTCTGCGGCTGGCGTAGCTGGTAGCGGGCGGGCCTTCAGTGGCCGGGGAGCAAGGCTTTGAGTGCCGATAAATCCTGCAGATTCGCGCCGAGCCTGAATACGGCATAGCCGAGGCCGGCAAAGTAGACGAGCGTCACGGCGACCATCACATAGCCGAGCATCACGAACAGCCCGTCGCGCTGAACCATCCCTGCGGCGAGCAGCAAGATTGCGACGCCCGGAAAGGTGTTGGAAAACGGCACCATCACGAAGGGCATGAGCAGCAGCACGGCGGCGAAGATAATCATCAACCCATTCACCCGATTGAGGCTCGCGCCGTGCGTGAGCACGGGCCAGCGCGGACGGATGAAGCGCTCCATCATTGCCGTGAGGCCAATGGCGCGATCGAGCGCCGGCAGCAGGCTGGCGCTGGCCACCGAGCGCATCAGCACGCGCTCCGGCAGCCAGGGGATGCGGTTCATCATCACCCCTAAACCAACCAGAATCGCGATGACGCTGAACACGGTGCTCATGCCGGGAATCGACACCGGCAACAGGAACGGCGTCATCAGGAACATCACGAACAGCAGCAGTCCCTGCTCGCCAATGAGCCGCAGAAGCTCACCCAGCGTCACTTCTTCCGCCGTAATCCCGGCGCGGACATGGCGCAGGGTATCGCTGAGCGGGCGCGCAGAATCTTCAAAGCGGATGCTCATGGAAGGCGTTCCCGCGCGCGCAGCCTGGAGGTCTCAGGCATCGCAACGCACCCCGGTGCCGCCCAGTCCGCAATAACCGCCCGGATTCTTCGCCAGATATTGCTGGTGATAATCCTCCGCGTAATAGAACGCGGGGGCGGGCATGATCTCGGTGGTGATGGCCGGGTAGCCCGCAGCGGCGAGTCGCGCCTGATAGCGCGCGAGTGAGGCGCGGGCTGCCGCTTCCTGCGCCGGTCCCGAGGTGTAGATGCCGGAGCGGTACTGCGTGCCGACATCATTACCCTGCCGCATCCCCTGCGTGGGATCGTGGGATTCCCAGAACACCTGCAGCAGCTTTTCGAACGAGACTTTGCTCGGCTCGAAGACGACCTGCACGACTTCGTTGTGACCGGTCATCCCGCTACAGACTTCTTCATACAGCGGGTTTGGCGTCAGCCCGCCGGCATAGCCAACGGCAGTCGAATACACGTCCGGCAGTTGCCAGAACTTGCGCTCCGCGCCCCAGAAACATCCGAGGCCGAACACGGCAACTTCGCAGCCCTCGGGAAAGGGGGGACGCAGCGGGACCTTCAGCACGAAGTGCAAATTGGTCAGTGGCAACGCATTGGCACGCCCAGGGAGGGCTTCGGTGGGCTCTGGCATGCGTTGCTTGCGGGCAAGTCCGAACATGGCGATGGCCTCCTGTGAAGTACGTGATGCCCTTACGTTAGCACGGGGCCGGTGCACCGGCTCGCTCCCACCGCGTACACAGCCCCCCCCGCGACCATGCCCTCACGGCGCGGGATGGGTGCGCCTGCGACAGCGTGCTACATTCCGTGCCGCATTGCCCGCCCGGACAGGCTCATGTATCGCCCCCTCGCTCTCTTCATCGGCCTGCGTTATCTCCGCGGCAAGCGCCGCAACCGCTTTGCGACCTTCGTCACCATGGCATCCGTGTTGGGCGTCGCGCTGGGCGTGGCCGTGCTGCTGGTCGTGCTGTCGGTGATGAATGGGTTCGAGCGTGAGGTTGCGGGCCACATTCTCGGCATGACGTCGCACGCCACCGTGTTCCGACGCGGCGAGGCGATCACGGAATGGAAGCCCCTCGCAGACGCCATTTCCCGCATGCCCGGGGTCACTGGCGTGCAGCCCTTCATCCGGGGTAGCGGCATGATCAACCGCCGCGGAGCGATTCGCGGGGTGGTCGTCTACGGCGTACCGGTGGCGACCGAGCATGCAGTGTCCGATCTCCCGCGCTACCTCGATGGCGTCAGTCTGGACAGCCTGCGGCCACGCGGACAGGAGGTTCCCGCACTCGTGGGCCGCACTCTGGCCGACGAACTGGCGCTCACCACCGATGACACGGCGACGTTGATCATCCCGCGCTGGTCGCCCGAGCGTGGCGCCACCCAGCCCCGCTATCAGGCCATTACCTCACGCGGGACGTTCAAGGTGGGCATGCATGAATTCGATGCAAGCTTTCTGCTGCTGGATCTCCCTACGGCCGCAAAGCTGTTTGATTTTGGCACTGGCGTGACCGGCCTTCGCTTGCGCTACGAAACACCAGCGCTTGCGCTTGCCGGCGCCTCAGCGCTGCAAAAAACACTGGGGGCTGAATGGGTGGTGCTCGACTGGAGCCAGTTTCACCGCAACTTCTTCCAGGCCCTGCAATCCCAAAAGCGGATTCTGTTTCTGGTGCTGTCGCTCATCATTGCCGTCGCTGCCTTCAACGTGGTGGCCTCGATGGTGATGGTGGTGAAGGAAAAACGGCGGGACATCGCAATACTGCGAACACAGGGGTGCTCAGCCGCAACGGTGCTGGGCGCATTCGTGGTTCAGGGACTGCTCATCGGCGTGACGGGTGTGGGGCTTGGCGTGGTGCTCGGGCTTACTGCCGCTGAGTATGCGAACGACGTGATGCACTGGCTGGAGTCGACCTTTGGCGTCGACCTCATCAAGGCTGATGTTTACTACATCGATTACCTGCCGGCGCAGGTGCAGCTGGGAGATGTTCTGCGCGTGAGTGGCACGACGCTGGGAATTTGCCTGCTGGCCACCCTCTATCCCGCCTATCGCGCAGCGCAGGTAGCGCCGGTGGAGGCTTTGCGCTACGACTGAGTCCGCCCCCGAGGGATGAGACTCCGCGCGTGAGGGCTCGGAGTCATCGACCCCGAGCGCGGCCTCCCGCCTGCAAAACGATCCCCCGCGCGCACAGGGCGTGCGGCGCGAGTGTCCTCTCGACGAACGCGCTACAGCAGAAACCCTGCCGGCAGATCCCGCTGGATGCGCAGTCTCATCCAGGCTTCCAGTGTTTTCCTGAAGTCCCGCACCCGTTCGAGCAGCCCGGCGAGCGGCTGCGGAGGCGTCCAGACCGAAGCCTCATCGGGGCCCGGTTGGGAAATGGCGATAAGCCCCCGTCGCACGCCAGGCGCGCTCAGGAATTCGAGCATGGCCTCGTAGCTTGTACCAAGCTCCGCGGCAAGACTCGCGTCATCCTCGTGAGCCAACTGAGTGAGGCGTTCGATGGGTGACAGGGCGAGCCATGGCAGCATGACCGCGCTGCCGTCCGTCCCGACGCGCGCGCGGGCGTGGAAAATCAGGGCCTGCAGGCCAAGCCAGGTGACGTGGCGTGTGGTGTGCAGCTTTGCCTGCCGCAAGGCCCAGCTGTCCTCGGCGTCGTCCCCTGACTTCATGCGCTGCCAGTTCCGATAGGCATGGGCATAGCGCACGAGATCGCTTTCGAGGTAGCGCCACGCGGGCTCAACCGAAAGCCGGGGCCGAGGTTCATACCACTCGAGGATCGCCCGCTGTAGATCGACGAACGCGTCCGTGCCGTGGATGGGTCGCGCATCGAGGAGGCATTGAATCCGGGGCCCGAAATGCGCGGGTGATTCGTCGAGACGACCGCGGGCCGTCGGGTCCAACAGAACTTGTCGGCTGACCGGGGAACGGAAGATGCCATTCGGCTTGGGCTCACGCAGGCCGAGCTCTGCGACCTCCGCGAAAAAACGCTCGATGGCGTGCTGGGCGGAAGCGGTGCGCCCGGTCTGGCGGGCCTCGTCCACGATAAAGAGCGTGTCCAGATCGGCGCCCTCTCCCGCTTCCAGTCGGCCAAGGGAACCAGCCGCTGCAACGCAGTGAAAGCTCGCCGCTTCCGGGCCGGTTCGCACTGCAAGCGCCTCGATCAAGGCCACCGATCGCGCCCGTGCCGCCGCTCGCCAGGCGCCGGCGCCAGGCGCTGATGCGACGGAGACTTCGGTCATGGACCTGTAGCCTCTTGGGCTGCAAGCGGTCGCATCGGAGGCAGGCAACACGCACAATAAGACATCGGCAAAGCATTCCCGGGAGTAATGACAGCATGATAGTGACCGGACGGACCGCCATCATCACCGGCGGTGCAAGTGGCATCGGCCTCGCCACCGCCCGCGAGATGGTGCGCCAGGGCGTTGGCGTGGTGGCCCTCGTCGACCGCGCAGAGAAAGCCCACGAACACGCCGCGGAAATCAATCGCACGATGGGCCGCGAGGCAGTCTTCGCGTATTGCGGCAATACCACGGACGAGAATTTCCGGCGTGAGGTCTATGAAGATCTGCAGGCCCGTCATGGCCAGCCGGTCAGCATCTGCGTGCCCGCGGCGGGCGTTACCCGCGACGGCCTCGCCGTGCGCGTGAACAAAGAGACCCACAAGGCCCAGATTTATGCATCCGAGACGTTCCGGGAGGTGCTGGAAGTCAATCTGGTAGCCCCGGTTTACTGGGCTCTCGAGATGGTGGCGCGCATCGCCGAGGATCGCAGTGCACGCGGCCTGAAGCGATGGAATGCGGAGGAAGGCATGCAGGGTGTGGTGGTCTTCATCGGTTCCGTGTCCTCTCAGGGGAACAAGGGACAGATTGCCTACGCCAGTACCAAGGTCGGTCTGGAAGGCGCCGCCGCCACGCTCATGATCGAAGCAATGTTTTACGGCGTGCGCTGCGCGGTCATCCATCCCGGCTTCACCGACACCCCGATGGTGCGCGCGCTGGGTGAGGACTACATTCGCAAGCACGTCCTGCCAGCCACCCAGATCGGACGCTTGATTGCGCCCGAGGAAATCGCCGACGCAATCTGCTTCCTGGTGCGCAACTCTGCGGTGAGCGGCCAGCTCTGGGCAGATGCAGGCTGGCAGCCGCTCAACACCTGAGTGCCTGGCGCACCCGCAAGGGTGCGCTCTTGCCCTGACAGGGATGTCATCGCCACATCACGACCGCACCTGAGCGGTGCTCTCGCTGTCTCTGAACGTTTCCGCTGAACACCCTTCCGTCGGTGAGCGTGTCACCGCGCATGAACGTCTTCCGCTAAACAGCCTTGCGCCGGTGAGCGCGTCACCGCGCATGAACGTCGGGCGCCGAACACCTGTTCACCCCGCGACCGAGTCACCGCACATCACGCTGGGCGTCGCCCGGACGCTCCCCGCCTTTACCAGGCGCATGCCTCTTGTGCAGGGAGGCGCCTCGTAGAGTTTTCTTTCTAGAATCTGCTAGAGGTTTTATAAAAATATATAAATCAATAATTTGGATTCTTTATATAAATTGATTTTTCATTAATAGCCCAAGCTATAGCTTTGAAAGACTTTTTCACGCTCGGGCCTTGCGCCGGCCACGACATGTAAATAGAATCAGCCGCAGGTAGTTTATATAAAGCCTTAATCGTAAAAGGATTCTGTGGATGCCGACCCTCGGTCATACAGAGACGCTACCGGTCTCCGCGGTCAACGCGGTTATGCCCAATACAGTCCCGACGTTCGAAAAAACTAAAAATCCGCACCCAGGGAGAATGTTCTTCAGCCATCCTGAAGACTTCCCCCTGGAGGTGCGCACTTCTGTCGCTTGGCCCGCCTGGCAGGGCGAGGCCGAACCCGAACCACAGACCGGCCTGCGTTTTTTCTACGGCACACGGCTGCGCAAGGGTTCCATGCTCCGGCTTACGATTCCCATC
This sequence comes from Gammaproteobacteria bacterium, assembly GCA_044358205.1. Taxonomy (GTDB): domain Bacteria; phylum Pseudomonadota; class Gammaproteobacteria; genus CAIKBL01. Next base: position 7,918 of record JBIKOF010000002.1, read on the forward strand.
CGCCATCACGACCACGCATTCACCGTGAGGGTGATAGATGCCACCCCTCTGCGGGTGGGTTTTGAGGTGAGGGCTCTTCTGCACTCCGAACGGGACGCGGCGCGTCTGTCGCTGGTGGAGAAGATCTGCACCCTGGAGTGCGCCCGCGTTCGGGCCAAGCTGCGCGAGGCAGGCTGACGAACTCAACCCGGTGCGAGGATTCTTCGCACCTCTTCCCCGATCACCGCGACCCCGCGGGCGACCACGTCTTCCGGCTGTGCGAACGACAAGCGCAGACACTGGCGAAGATGTCCGTCCACACCGGCGCCACCGGCCGGGGCAAAGTGATGTCCGGGAATCACCAGCACGCCACGGCGTTTCAGGCGCTCATAGAGCAGCTGTGAATCCACACGCGAATCGCGGAACCACACCCACAGAAAAATGGCGCCACCCGGCTCGTGAATTCGGTAGTCGAGCCCGGCAAAGGCCTCATCGCAACGCTTCAATGCGAAATCCAGACGCGCGCGATAGAAGGGCCGGATGGTCTCGCTCACCAACCGGTCGAGCAGATTGTGTTCGAACAATGAAGACGCCATCGAGGCGCCCAGCGGGTTCACCGACAACATCATCGCGGTGTTGAAGTTGGTCAGTGCTCGAATGATCGATGGGTTACTGACCACAAGCCCGAGCCGCATGCCGGGCAGGCCCAGTTTCGACAGACTGAAACAGGCCACCAGAGAAGACGACCACGGCAGACTGTGCGGCACGTGGGTGATCCCGGGGAAGGGTTCGCCGTAGGCGCAATCTACAATCAAGGGCACCTCAGCCGCGGCGGCCCGCTCAGACAGGATGGCCAGTTCATCGTCGCGGCAGATATTGCCGGTGGGATTGGTCGGGCGGCTCAGGCAAATGGCGGCCGTGTCCGCGGGGTCGATCTCGAGGTTTCCCAGGTCGATCGCATAGCGAAAGCGTGCTGGCCCGGTGTCCACGGTGAGGGAATCAACTGCGCGCAGGCAGTCTGGCTGCAGGCAAAGCCCCGAGTACCCGATGTACTCAGGGGTCTGTGGAAACAGGATCTGTCTGCGCCGCCCTCCCGCCGTATCGCCCGCGAGCAGGTTGAAGAGCATGAAGAAGCTGGCCTGGCTCCCCGCTGTGCACAGAATGTTGTCTGCCGACACCGGCCAGCCCTGACGTCGCGCGAGGTAGGCCGCAACTTGCTCGCGGAAGGCCAGCGGCCCCTGCGGATCCTCGTAGCCTGCGAAAGCGCTGTCGAGCCGCCGTTCGCTCGCGAGTTGCGCCAGACGGGCTGCGAAATGGGCGTGCACTTCGGGTACGCGGGCGGGATTACCGCCGCCCAGATTGAGGAAGGCCTCTGGGCGACGCTGGACCTCGCCCAGATCATCCATCAGTGCGCGCGTTGGGGAGTCCGTGTCAAAGAGATCGCCGACTGCTGAGAATCGCACTGCGTGCATGGCCTTCACTTCCCGAATCATTGGGAGGAAACTTGCACCTCTTCCTCTACGGGGCGCAAGCCCGCAAGAAAGTGACACCGTGACTCCACTGCGTACGATGCTCATCCTGCTCACGCTGTGCGTGGCTTGCGTGGGCCCTTTCCTCGATGGCACGGCCGATCCGCACAGCTGGCGCATCCTGCCAACCGTCATCGCGCCCGCCGTGATGATGATGCTGGTCTTTGCCCTGCCGCTCGACATGACGATGACGCTGGTGTTCATGAGCGACACGGACCCAGCTCACCGTGCGCGCTTGAAAAAGGCGCTCAAGATAGAGGCGGCGACCACAGTGCTGATGGTGGCCCTCTGGACCCCCTTCTACCTCCGATTCTTCGCGGGCTGATCTCGCCGAAAGTCTTGCGCCTTCCCGGACCGCCATTCGCGCGGCGTGGGGGCGCGGGTAATGCACCTCCGCCGTTAGTCGACCCAGCCTCCGGGACTCAGTGAGTCCTCCGCTGCTTGGGATACACACGCACTCATCCCTGATGGCCAAGCGGACTGAAACCTTCACGGCTGCAGTAGTTTCGAGGTTTTTAAATCTTATTATTTACAAAGAGATACGAACGTTATCGAGAAATTGTGCGGGGCTGTGCCGGCAGCGCTCGATACCGGAATGTGAAATTAGTCACTGTTTTTTCGAGGATTTTTTGAATTTGAGATGAATTTCACATGATGTATTTATAGATTTGTGACGTAACTCACTGTTTTGAATGATTTGAAAAGATTATGTCAAACCTTCCTGCGTCGCCCATGAGCATTGCTCCGGCGGGCAATGAGCGCAGTTCGCACGCGAACCTCCAGTCCCGGCTCGATTGATTTCAGGAAATGCACGCGGCTGTCCACGCGGGTGGCGACGGGCTCCCCGTCCACGTAGGCGATCAAGGCCTGACTGTTGACCGGGATCCGCACACCGGGCGTGAGAATTCCCACCAGGTTCAGCGGGTCCGCGGCGCTCACCACGACCGGCTGCCCGGCGCCCGCCTCGCTCCTTACCCGCCGCAGCGCGGCCACCGCTTCGGGCAGCGCAAACTGTTCGCCGGAGAATCCGGCCACAAAGCGTCCTCCGCGAATCTCGCCACGCGCCTCCAGTCGGCGCCAGCACTGCAGAAGCTCCCGCCACAGACCGCCGCAATTCTCACGTTCGAGCAGCCGACGAAAGACGACGCCGTATCGCCGGAGGAGCACACGGGCGAGCGGTTCCAGTTCTGTCGAACCATAGGCCCGCTCTTCAGGGGAACGGCGCGTCGCACCCAGCAGGGACCAGCGCCCGGTCTCCTCGATGCCCGTGGCGGCCACCCCGCGTCGACGCGCGCCACCCAATGGTCGACGTTTGGCGCTAGGCGTGAGCAGGACGCGCAGTCCGGAGACTGCGTCACAGGTGACGAGTCCATGGGTGGTGAGTTCGCTTAGCGCAGCTTCGCAGTGGGTTCTGAGCTGACCTGTCCCGGCGACGATGTCGTCGAAGAAGGACGCCCCATGACGTTCGAGGAAAGTGGCGACCGCTTGCGCCTGCGGCCCCAGTCCTGTCAGCGCTCTTTGACCGAGCGCGGCGAGCCAGGGCGCGGTCTCGGCGCGTGGCGTGAAGGTAACCGGCGAAGTGCGGAGAAGCTGGGCGAACGGCTTGTGCCCCTCGCGCGGACTTAGCCGGAACCAGTTGATACGTCCCTGAGTGCTCAGGCTGTCGAGATAATCGGGGGCATAGTCCGTCACACGCAGCGGCAGCAGATGCTGTTCCCAGGCTGCAGCGGGCGCTTCGAAGCCCGAGAGCAGCTCGATAACCTTGAGGCTTGCGGGTATGCCCTCAACACCGTGCCCTGGACGCGCCCACTGCCATTCGAAAAGAAAACGGATGAAATCGCTGGCCTGCACCGGTTCGATTTCGGCGCGCAGGCGATTGACGGTATAGCGATGAATCCGCGCGAGCAGGCGCCGATCGCACCATTCGAGCGTCGAAACACCGGGTGTGAATTGGCCGCGCAGCACAATCCCCTGCGCTTCCAGCGCATGTAGCGCGGTTTCAATGTCCCCACCGGGCAATCCTAGCCAGGTCACGAGCGCATTGGTGGTGACAGGGCCTGTCACCTCGAGCCAGCCTCGGACCAAAATACTTGCCGCCTCGTCGCGCGTGTCGCGAATCTCCGCAAACGCCGTGTTACCGCCAAGGATGGCATCCGGCCAGAGGCTTTGCAGACGCCCCGCCTGTTCGGCGATTCCCCAGCGGGCATCACCCTCTGGCTGCGGCCAGTACACCACCCGACTTTCAGCGTTGAGCCCCTTGAACCACGCTTCGAGCTGGGTGCGCGCGGGCAGATCCGGCAGCGGAAGTGGGCCCGAGGCGAGCAGTGCAGCCGTGACACCGCCAAGTCCTTCCAGGGTTTCGTGGAGCTCATCGGGATTACGCGGGCTGGGCCACACCTCGCCGACGACACGCCGAATGGCTTCCACATCGAGCTCGCCGAGATCGCGGGCCGTGGTGGGATCGAGCCAGCGTCTGCTCTGCACGGCTTGCGTGCGGCGCTCTTCCAGCGGCGCATCGTCGAGGAAGGCATAGGGATTTGCGTTGAGGACCGCCTGTGCAAACGGGGAAGGCTCTGTAACGTCCCGAGCGACCAGTCGCTTCTCGCCGCGCTCGATTGCGCCGAGCAGCGCCTCGAGGCCAGTGCAATCCATGACATCCGAAAGACAGTCGGCGATCGCCTGATCAACCAGTGGATGCTCGGGAACGTCACGGGCGCCCGTGAGATTCTCGGCACACGCCAGCTGATCCGGAAATACCAGCGATACCAGGTCCTCGGCGAACATGCGCAGTAGTCGCGGCGGCGTGCGTTTGCCGTGGCGCATGCGCTGGATCGCCAGTGCGCAGCACGCCACCCACCGCCAGCGCACGGTGAACATCGGGGCGTCGAGCAGGGCCTGGGTGAGGACTTGCCGCACGGAATCCGCACGCAGGAATTTCCATACGTCCTCCAGCGGAAAACTATGGATGGCGCCCAGCGAGATCACGATGGCATCCTCCACCGCAGCAGCCTGAAGCTCGAAATTGAACTGCCGGCAGAAACGCTTGCGCAGCGACAGTCCCCAGGCGCGGTTGAGCCGCGAGCCAAAGGGCGAATGAATCACAAGCTGCATGCCGCCCGACTCGTCGAAGAATCGTTCGAGCACGAGCGTGTCCTGGGTCGGCATCACCCCGAGGGCGCGTGCGCCTGCCGCGAGATAGTCGTATATCTGTTCGGCTGCGGCGCGCGAAAGGCCGAGCTGCTCGCGCAACCAGCCGCTCAATGCGTCTGGCGTCGTCAGCGTATTCATTTGGGCTGCAAATTCCGTACGCAGACGGGCGACTGCCTGGCTCAGCTCCTCACTGCGTGCCGGCGCCTCTCCAATCCAGAACGGCATATTGGGTGGCATGCCTGCCGCATCAGCCACGCGCACAGCAGATTGTTCAACGCGAAGGATGCGCCAGGCATTGTTGCCGAGTTGAAAAATGCTGCCCGGCATGCTGTCGATGGCGAAATCTTCATTGACCGTGCCGACGAACTGGCCGCCCGGCTCCACCAGCACGTCGTAGTCGGCGGTATCGGGAATGGCGCCGCCGCAGGTCACCGCCACCAGCCGCGCGTTAGGCCGCGCGCGGACCCGGCCGTTGATGCGGTCCAGATGCAGATAGGCGCTGCGTCGGCCGCGCGCAAAGCTGTAGCCCTCGGCAAGCATGTCGAGGACTTGCGTGAACGCCTCTGGCTTGAGCGCACGATAGGAATAAGCACCCATGATGAGCGCGCGCAGGGATTCCACGTCGCAGTCTCCACACGCGACTTCGGCGACGATCTGCTGGGCAAGTACATCCAGCGCGGGCCCCGCAATCTCGAGATGATCGAGCTCGCCGCGACGGGTCATGTCGAGCAGCGCGGCACACTCCACCAATTCATCCCGGCTCTGCGGAAACAGACGGCCCTTGATCAAGGCATCCAGTCGATGCCCTGAACGGCCCACCCGTTGCAGCAGCGCGGAGAGCGTGCGCGTAGAGCCAATCTGGCACACGAGATCGACATCCCCCACATCGATGCCGAGTTCGAGCGAGGCGGTCGCGACCAGGGCCCGCAACTCCCCCGCCTTGAGCCGCTGCTCGGCGAGCAGTCTCAGTTCCCGCGCCATGCTGCCGTGGTGAGACATCACACACTGCTCACCCACCCGTTCACTGAGCGCACGCGCGACCCGTTCCGCCATGCGGCGGGTGTTGACGAACACCAACGTGGTGCGGTGCTCGAGAATGAGGGTGGCGATACGGTCGTGGATTTCTGTCGATTGTTCGGTGGAGAGCACGGCCTCCAAGGGCGCCGACGGAAGCTCGATGGCGAGGTCGCGCTGGCGGGCATGTCCTTCGTCGATGATCGTGCAATGGGCGGCAAGCTCGGCCGCACGCACAGTGCCCACCAGGAACCGTGCAACCTCCTCCAGCGGTCGCTGGGTGGCCGACAAACCGATGCGTCGCGGGCGCTCCGGAGTGAGCTGCGACAGGCGCTCCAGACTGAGCGCAAGATGCGCTCCGCGTTTGGTGCCGGCAACGGCATGGATTTCGTCGAGGATCACGGTGCGGGTGGTCCGCAGCATGTCGCGCCCGCTATCACTGGTGAGCAGGATATAGAGCGACTCCGGCGTGGTGACGAGAATCTGCGGCGGCCGCTTTCGCATCAGGGCGCGGAGCGGTTGCGGGGTGTCCCCCGTTCTGACCGCGGTATGAATGGACACATCGGGTTCGCCCCGCGCTGCCAGCACCTCGCGGATCCCCGCCAGCGGCAACTCGAGATTGCGTTGAACGTCGTTGCTCAAAGCCTTCAGCGGTGAGACATACAGCACTTGGACACCGGGTTCGAGCCCACCGGCCAGTCCCTGACGCACGAGATCGTCGAGCACGCCCAGAAACGCGGCAAGCGTCTTGCCGGCGCCCGTCGGTGCAGCCAGCAGCAGATCGCCGGGATGTTCGAGCGCTGCCCACGCACGCGACTGGGCGGCTGTCGGCGCCACGAAGGTCTGGTCGAACCAGGTCCGGACTGCGGGAAGAAACTGCGCGGGGAGCATAAGCGGAGACTAGCGGGCACCGCGCCACGGAGCCAGTGCCGTCAATGCGGTTGCTGGATCGCGCACGCCCTCTTGTCGGGACTGAGCCCGCAGCAGAGAATCCCGACCGATGAATTGCCTTTTGCGCCCCGCATGTCCCTGATTCCCGAGTCGCTGCCGCCCCTCCGCGCCATCGGCGTGGTGGAGACCGATGTCCCCGACGCGGACATCCCGCGCCGACGACGCGATATCGTCTCCGACATCGTGCTCAGGCCGGAACTCCTCGAAGGCCTGCGTGGTCTCGACCAATATTCCCACCTGATTGTGATTTTCCTGATGCACCGCTCACCTCCGCCAGAGACACTGCTGGTTCACCCGGGTCAGGATCCAAGCAACCCGGCGGTGGGGACCTTTGCAATGCGCACGCGGAACCGCCCGAATCCAATCGGCCTCGCAGTGGTCGACTTGATCCGCATCGAAGGCAACCGGCTCACCGTGCGGCGGCTCGATGCCTATGCAGGCACGCCGGTGCTGGATCTCAAACCTTACGATCACTACGACGTGTTTACCGGGATTCAGGTTCCCGCATGGTCGAATAGTGCACGCGGCAGGACGACACCGTGATGCGGCGCGCCCTTCGGCTTGGGACAGCTGCTCTGCTTCTAGGATTTTCAGCAAGCGCATTCACCGCTGAAGAGACCGCCGTTGCGCCGGCCAAGATGGAACGTCCGGATCGTTTCGGCCACTGGGTGGCGCGTTGTGAAGCCTCCACCGAGGAACAACAGGGCGGTTGCTTCATCATTCAGGATTTGGTGCTGCGTGCAGGCG
>JBIKOF010000197.1:0-4566 GCA_044358205.1 Gammaproteobacteria bacterium
TTCGGCGTGGTGCCCACGACACCGGAGACCGGGTACGGCTACATTCAAGTGGGGGAGACGCTAACCGGCAGCACACCGCAGGCCCACCTTGTTCAGGCGTTTCGCGAGAAGCCCGATGCCTCCACGGCGGAGCGCTACGTCGCGGACGGCGGATTCCGCTGGAATTCCGGCATTTTTTTGATGCGTGCGCAGGTCTGGCTGGATGCGATGACCGAGTTCCAACCGGCCATGCTTGCGGACTGCCGTGAGGCGGTGGCAGAGGCTCGAACGGATGGGGAGTTCCTGCGTCTGGCGCGTGCGGCGTTCGAAGCCTGTCCCTCAAATTCGATCGACTACGCGATCATGGAGCCACTGGCAGCGGCGGCTCCGCAAAGAACCGGTGTCGTCTCGCTGGACGCTGGCTGGTCCGACGTGGGTTCCTGGTCGAGCCTGTGGGAAGTCTCCTCGCGGGGGGATGACGGGAATGTCCTGCGCGGGGATGTCTGCGCGATCGATTCCACGAACAGCCTGGTTTTTGCTGAGAGCCGGCTCGTAGCTGCAGTGGGCTGCGAGGAGATGATCATCGTCGAAACCCCTGACGCCGTGATGGTTGCGCCCAGATCCCGCGCGCAGGATGTGAAGGCCATCGTTGACTGGCTGGGCAGTCAGGGTCGCGACGAGCGCCTGCTGCATCGGCGGGTCTTCCGCCCATGGGGCACTTATGAAGGTGTCGATGCCGGAGAGCGATTCCAGGTGAAGCGCATCATGGTCAAGCCAGGCGCATCGCTTTCCCTGCAGATGCATCATCACCGCGCTGAGCACTGGATAGTGGTGAAGGGCACCGCGAGAGTCACACGAGGCGACGAGGCCTTCCTGCTCAGCGAGAACCAGTCCACCTACATTCCGCTCGGAGAGACTCACCGCCTTGAAAATCCCGGCACCATTCCGCTGGAGATCATCGAGGTCCAATCCGGCGCATATCTGGGCGAAGACGATATCGTGCGTTTCGAGGACAAATATCAGCGCGTATGAATAACTTCTCTGGCGCTCCATTGCGGCTCGTGCTCGTGGCAGGGGCGCGACCCAATTTCATGAAAATTGCGCCCATCGTGCGTGCTTTGAAGCAGCAGAGTGCCTACTTCGACTGGCGTCTGGTCCACACGGGCCAGCATTACGACCACGGCATGAGCGAGGTGTTTTTCGAAGAACTGGGAATTCCCACTCCAGACCACCACCTCGGGGCCGGCGGGGGTTCCCATGCCGAACAGACTGCTCGAATCATGCTCGGGTTCGAACAGTTCTGCAGGGAATTCGGCCCGGATATGGTGCTGGTCGTCGGGGATGTCGATTCAACCCTGGCATGTTCCATCGTTGCCAAGAAGCTGCAAATCCAGGTTGCACACGTTGAGGCCGGACTGCGCAGCCGTGACCGGCGCATGCCGGAGGAAATCAACCGGCTGGTCACCGACTCCATCAGCGACCTGTTCTTCGTGACGGAGCCAAGCGGCCTGGCCAACCTCCGGCAGGAGGGTCATGCGGAGACGGCGCTGCACTTTGTCGGGCATGTGATGATCGACAACCTGTTTCATCAGCTTGAACGCCTGAGCGCCGCGCCCAAGGCCCCCTCGGCAACGGCCGCCCTCAAGACGCGTCTAAAAAGATATGGGGTAGTCACCCTGCATCGGCCATCGAATGTCGATGATGCCGAAACCTTGCGCGGAATCATGCGCGGACTTGAGGCGCTGGCGCAGGAGTTACCTTTGATTTTCCCGCTTCATCCACGCACGCGGGCAAATCTTGCCCGGTTCGGGATTGCCACACCGCCGGGTATCGAGTTCACCGAGCCCTTGCCGTATATGGAATTTCTGAATCTCTGGAAGGACGCGGTGCTCATCCTGACAGATAGCGGGGGGCTTCAGGAGGAGAGCACGGCGCTCGGCATTCCCTGCCTGACTTTGCGTGAAAATACCGAGCGACCGGTCACCGTGGAGGAGGGCACCAATACCTTGGTTGGCGCAAATCCAGACCGTATTCTCGCGGCGGCCCGCGAACGCCTGAACGCCGGTGTCGCTGCGGTCCCGCCGAATAGGCCCGCGCTGTGGGACGGGGCGGCGGCGGAACGCATCGTGGAAGTGCTCAAACAGCACGCGCATCGCGCGAAGGGTTAATCCGTCCTGACGATATGCGCGCGCCATCGCGGCCGTCACCCTGAGAGCCTCTGTCTTTCCGTCTTGCGCCGCCGACTTTGCGTCAGGAATCTTTGTCATGCTGAAACCCAATCCCGCCGTCAACCTTCCGTTCCTGTGTCTGACCCTCATAACGCTCCTAACGGGGTGCGGAGGACGAAGCTCGGACGTTCAAGCAGCCCTTGATAGTGGTCGTGCGGCGCTTGCCGAATCGGACTTGGCGCTGGCAAGGGAGACCTTTGCAGCAGCCGTGGCAGAAGCACCCACCGACATCGAGGCGCGGCTCGCGCTCGGTGAGGTGATGGAACGCCAGCAGGAGCCGATAGCCGCGCTGGAACAGTATGCGGCGGTCCTGCGGGAATCCCCTGACAATCTCGACGCGCTTCGACGCTCAGCCCAACTGCAACTCGGCCGCGGTGACAAAGAGGCTAGTTCGACCTTAATCGAACAGGTGCGTGCACGCGACCCGGATACCGCAGACACCCTGGCACTGGAAGCGGCCTTCGCGCTCGCCAATGGAGATTTGACAGAGGCGGAGGAGAAGGCTGCTCAGGCGCTGGCCGTGTCCCCCGGACACGTCAATGCATCGGTGCTGCTGGCGTCCATTCACTTCCGCGCCGAACATCCGGAGGAAGCCGATACGGTGCTGGAAGCTGCGCTGGACGCGCATCCAAAAGATGTCGCGCTGCGCGCATTGTTGGCCCGCGTCTATCGCGAACAAGGGCGGTTCAAGGCCCAGCAGGCGCAATTGGAAGCCCTGATTAAACTGGAACCCAAGGCGCTGGCGCCCAGGGTGCAGCTTGCGCTCGCGCTCGAACAGCGCAAGCTCAAGAAAGAAGCCCGTGCTGCGCTCGAAGATGGGGTAAACACCATCACGCCTCCCCATTCCGCTGCCGTCCCGGCCCAACTCGCGCTGATCGATTTCCTGCGCAGGAATGAGGGCGTGGATGTGGCCACTGCGCGTTTCCAGGACTTCATCGACGCAGCACCCGAAAATCCGGCGCTGCGCATGGGGCTGGCGCGGTTTCACGAGCAAAACGGACAGCTTGCACAGGCCCGCCATGCGTGGGAGCGGGTGCTGAATTCTAATCCGCCCCCTGGGCAGGCGCTAAAGCTGGAGGCTCGCACGCGAATGGCGGCAACCTTGGCGCTGCTCGGCGAACGCGAGGCAGCGCGAGAAGCACTGACTTTGGTACTCGAAGAAGCCCCCGATTACCCGGAGGCACGTATGCTGAGAGGGACGCTCGCACTCGACGAGGGAAATCCCACCACAGCGATTGAAGACTTCGAAGCCATCCTCGAAAAAGATCCGTCGAATGCACGTGCCAATCGAGCCCTGGCACGGGCACTGCTCGCTGATGATAAGGCTGCCCGCGCGGAGGAAGTGCTGGAGCGGGCCATCGAAGCCGCGCCCCGAGCTCTCGATTTGCGTGCCGAATTGGCAAGCGTCCGCACCGTACGACGAAATCTCGAGGGCGCTATCGTCGCGCTCGAAGGTATCCTCGAACAGGCGCCCACCAATGCCGGTGCCTTGGAGGCGATGTATAGGGTCCGGATGTTCGAACAGGATTGGCCTGCAGCGCACGGCGTCGCAGCCCGCATTAAAACGAGCCTGCCTGACTCACCGCTGGGGTTCCACCTGGATGGCTTGACCTATCAGGCAGAGGGAAAGCCGGCAGAAAGCCTGCCTCAGTTCGAATCAGCACTCGCGCTGGCACCGGACGCCATCCAGCCCCTTACCCAGGCAATCCGCAGCCATCTTGCCCTCGGCAAACGGCCTCAGGCGGAGAAACGCCTGAGTGAAGCACTCGAGCAGAACCCCGAAAACTTCGTTGCGCTCAACCTGCTCGGAGAACTCAAGCTTGCCGACAAGCAGTATGGTGACGCGGCTAGTGCCTTCACCAAAGCCATCGCGCTCAAGCCAGATCTCGATATCTTTTACCGTAACCTTGCTGCCGCGGAACTGGCGCTCAAAAAGGAGGGCGCTGCGCTCGCAACGCTGCGCCGAGGAATAGACGCTACCGGTGGATCCGCGCTGCTCGTCACAGCCCTCGCCAATCACTACGAACGCACGGGACGACTGGACGAGGCGATCGCCGAATACGAAGCGGTGCTGCAGGACAATCCGGAGTCTGATTTAGCGCTGAATAATCTCGCGATGTTGCTCACCGAGTATCGCGGTGACGCGGCCAGTCTCAACAAGGCCCGAGATTTACTGGGACGAATCCGCGCCCGAAATAATCCTGCCTACCAGGACACGCTAGGCTGGGTGATGTACCGCAGCGGCGAAATCAACACAGCAGTGGAAACCTTGCGCGATGCCGCTGCCCAGATGTCCGACACTCCGATGGTGCAATACCACTTGGGGATGGCCCTCGCCGCGAGTGGTAACGGGGTGGAA